>JAYTQP010000339.1:0-2624 GCA_043746675.1 Rhodospirillales bacterium
CGTTTCGACACCAAATTGATTGGCGAACTCGGTGCGCGAGTCTTCGTGAAATCCGGCGCCGAAGGGGTGTTCTGCGGTGCGATCCCGGAGCTTGGGCTGGGCATCGCGATCAAATGCGAGGATGGTGCCGGCCGCGCGGCGCAGGTGGCTATGGCTGCATTGGTGCAACGGTTTCTGCCCAGCAATGGCCAGCCGACGCCGGTTCTGGCGGCGCTCGCGCGGCCGACAGTGACCAACTGGAATGGCATCCATGTCGGCGATATCTGCCCGGCGGCGGCATTGCTGGCGAATTAGCCTTGCCGAAGAACGGTTTGTGGTTACCGACCGAGCCGGCAGGGCTAGCCCCGGGCGAATGAACCGGGCGGCGGGATTTCCCAACCTTGCCGCCAGCGACTATAGGACGGTGTCATGACGACCGACCCAGCCACCGAGATCGCCCGGCGCCGCACGTTCGCGATTATCTCCCACCCCGATGCCGGCAAAACCACCCTCACCGAGCGGCTGCTGCGGGCCGGTGGCGCGATCCAGCTTGCCGGCAATGTGCGCGCCAAGGGCGAACGGCGACGTACGCGGTCGGACTGGATGGGCATCGAGCGCGATCGCGGGATTTCCGTGGTGACCTCGGTGATGACGTTCGAATATGCCGACTGCGTGTTCAACCTGCTCGACACGCCCGGCCACGAGGATTTTTCCGAGGACACGTATCGCACGCTGACGGCGGTGGATGCGGCTGTCATGGTGATCGACGGGGCCAAGGGGATCGAGGCGCGGACGCGGAAATTATTCGAGATCTGCCGGCTGCGCGACATACCCATCCTGACGTTCATCAACAAGATGGACCGCGAATGCCAGGATGTGTTCGCGCTGCTGGACGAAATCTCCGCCGGCCTGGCGCTGGACTGCGCGCCGGTGACCTGGCCGGTCGGCCGTGCCGGCACGTTCGTCGGCACCTACGACGTGCGCAAGCGGCAATATCATTTGACCGAGAATTTGCCGCAGTCGGACGCGCGGATGATCGCGCTCGGCGAGGAAATGGATCTGGTGCGCGCCGCCCTGCCGGAATTCGATGCTGAAAGTTTTGCCGCCGGCCATCTGACGCCGGTTTATTTCGGCAGCGCGATCAAGGAAATCGGCGTGCTCGATCTGCTCGACGCACTGGCCGAATATGGGCCGAAGCCGCGCGCGCAGCCGGCCGATACACGCGTGGTGGAGGCGTCCGAAGCCGGACTGACCGCGCTGGTTTTTAAGATCCAGGCCAACATGGACCCCAACCACCGCGACCGCATTGCCTTCGCGCGCATCTGTTCCGGCCGGCTGGTGCGCGGCATGCGGCTGAAGCAGGTGCGCACCGGCAAATCCATCCCGCTGCACGCGCCGCAGTTCTTCTTCGCCCGCGACCGCCAACTGGCCGAAGAAGCTTTCGCCGGCGATGTCGTCGGGATTCCCAACCATGGCACCTTGCGGATCGGCGACACGCTGAGCGAGACGGAAGACATCAACTTCATCGGGGTGCCGTATTTCGCACCTGAAATTCTGCGCCGGGTGCGGCTGGACGACGCGATGAAGGCGAAAAAACTGCGTCAGGCGTTGCAGGAACTGGCGGAGGAGGGCGTGGTGCAACTGTTCCGCCCGCAAGATGGCGCGCCGCCGATGGTCGGCGTGGTCGGCAGTTTGCAGTTGGACGTGCTGTTGGCGCGCATGGCGGCCGAATACGGGGTCAAGATCGGCTTCGAGGAAACCCCTTATTCGCTGGCTCGCTGGCTCGGCGGCGATCGCATCGCGCTTGATCGGTTTGCCGCCGCCAATCGATCTGCGATGGCCGACGATGTCGACGGCGACCCGGTGTTTCTGGCAACCTCGGCCTTCATGCTGCGGCGGACCAGCGAGTTGAACCCGAGCTTGAGCTTTCGCGACATCAAGGATTTCCGCGCCGAAAAAACCGCCGCCTGAACGGAGCAAACATGGCCAAAACACTGGTGCATCACGCCGCGACCGACACATTCGATGGCGGGCTGCGGGCATTTTTCGAATATCGCAGCCTCGGCATTCCAGAGGCGACGCAGGGCAAGATGGGCGCCCATGTTATCCGTGGCGTGCCGGGCGATGGCGCCAGGCCGGAATGGCATGTGCATGAGCTGGAATTCCAGTTTGTTTATGTGCTGAAGGGTTGGGTCGAGTTCGAGTATGAGGATATCGGGTTCGTGCGGCTCGAAGCCGGGTCCACGGTGTTTCAGCCGCCATTGATGCGGCACCGCGAAGTCCGCCACAGCGCGGATGTGGAAATGCTGGAAGTTACTTCGCCGGCGGAGTTTGTTACGCGGGTTGTTGCGGCACCTTGATATGGCAGCGTGAGCAATGCGCGTGCCTCGCTCGGGCGGTAGCTGGATTTCTACAACCCCCGCCGGCCGCATTCGAGCCTGGAGGCACGGATGTCAGAGCCAGGGTAATCGGGTGAACGCAAAGCGATCGGGTGGCTTAGGCCTGTCCAACACCTGTCCGTTTCGCTTGTTTCGCGTCAGGCCCTTAGTGTCCGTTCGAGAAGTCTGCCGGCGGAGGGCCGGCGAGGGATTTTTGTGGCTGGGAAGGAGGGACCGCCGCCATGATGCTGGGACATCATGGCAAGG
>JAYTQP010000340.1:0-7545 GCA_043746675.1 Rhodospirillales bacterium
ACCATCTTGTACCGCCCGATCATCAACTATGCCGACGGCGATCTCGAAGCGGTGCGGGAGATGATGCAGGATCCCAACACCATCATGGGGCTGGGCGATGGCGGCGCGCATGTCGGCATTATCTGCGATGCCTCCGCGCCCACCCATATGCTGACCCATTGGGCGCGGGATCGTCGCCGTGGACCGACCTTGCCGTTGGAATGGGTGGTGAAGCGGCTGACATCGGACAATGCGACGGCACTAGGGCTGGGCGACCGCGGACGGATTGGCGTTGGGATGAAAGCTGACCTGAACGTGATCGATCTTGCCGGATTGGCGGTACACCCGCCGGAAGTGCGCTACGATCTGCCGGCCGGCGGGCGGCGGCTGATCCAGCGCACCGAGGGCTATCGTGCCACCATCGTATCCGGCGTGACGGTGATGCGCGACGGGGTGGCCACCGGGGCACTGCCTGGCCGGCTGGTGCGGGGCGCCCGTGCCGGTTGAGCCTGGCTGAGATAGCTGCCGCGCCATCTTTGAGAGGTCTCGTTCAGAATAAATCGCGATAAAAGCACTTGTGGTATTAACTTTGTGTTGTACGGGTTAGACTACCTTCTTTCGAGATCCGACACGGCTTACCGCGAGACCTGAGAGCATGATATTGCAGCGCCGCATTTTACTGGCCGGATTGCTGGCCACCCCCGCCATTTTGCGTGGCCGCCGGGGTGAGGCGGCTGGCATGCCGGATTTCGTGTCCGCGCCGATCGGCCCGGAGCCGGAAGTCGGGATAATTCCGCGCTGGCAGCAATTCGCCGTTCCACGCCGGCGTGGCGATACAAGGCCGATGCTCAGCATTGTGATCGACGACATGGGCTATATGCATGCTGGCACCGAACGCGCGGTGGCGTTGCCGGCGCCGCTCACTTTGTCCTGGTTTCCGTTCGCACCGAATTTGCCGACCCAGGTGGTTGGCGGCGCGGCGCACGGCCATGAAGCCACTTTGCACATGCCGATGCAGGCATTCAGCAATTCAACCTTGCAAACCGGGCCGGACCCGCTGCGGGTCGATTTGCCGCCGGCGGAAAATCTGCGCCGGCTGAGGGCTGCCTTGGATGCGGTGCCGGAAACCGTCGGGCTCAACAACCACATGGGTTCGGTCGCCACCCGGGATGTCGCGCTGATGGACATCGTTGCCAAGGAAACCAAGGCGCGCAGCATGCTGTTTCTGGATAGTCTGGTGATCGGCCACAGCGTTGCGCATCGGCAGGCCGCACTCGCCGGGGTGCCGTCGGCGTCGCGCGATGTGTTCATCGACGACAGCGCCGACAAGGGCGCCATGCACATTCAACTGACGCAGGCGATCTGGATCGCCAAACGTTTCGGCCACGTGATCGCGATCGGCCATCCGCGGCCGGCGACGATGGATGTGCTGGAAGCCTGGCTGCCCGGGGTCGAGGCCCGCGAAAATGTGGCCTTGACGCCGCTGTCGGCGGTGGTGGCGTATCGCAACGAAATCACCATGCCGGTCGCCAAAATCGGATAGTGCAGCGCCGGCCGCCGCTGGTGGCGACGGCCGGTCGGTTGTTTAGATCAGTTCTTTCGCCAGGATCGGCTTGAACGCATCGGTCGCTTTCTTCAGTTCGGTTGCAACGTCCGCGCCGCCGATGGTCGCGGTCAGCGCGACCCCGATGGTGTCGCGGAATTCGGTCACCGAAACAATTTCCGGCAGGCCGGAGCGGGCGATTTTCAGCGACGCGTTGACAGTGTCGAACCATTCCTTGGGGAAGGCGGCGTTGGCTTGAATAGCCGGATCGGCATAAACCGAATTGCGCGGCGGGGTGCCGGAGCCGGTGCGCAGATATTCGCCCATCATCTTCTTCGAGGTTGCCCACTGCACGTAATACCAGGCCGGTCCCTTGTTCTTGCTGGCGGCGGGAATGCCGATCGCGTCGATGAAGGTGGCGGTGTTGTGCGCTTTCGGGCCGGCCGGCACGCTGGCGAAGCCGGTAACCTCGGCCACCTTGGACACTTTCTTGTCGATCAGCGGCGCCGAGAAGCCGACACCATCGAGCCACATCGCCGCGCGGCCCTGGCTGAACGTGGTCTGACTTTCGTTCCAGTTGAAGCCAACCGAACCGGGCGGGCCGTAGTCGCGCAGCAGCTTCTGGTAATATTGCCCTGCCTCAATTGCCGCCGGCGTGTCGGTCAGCAAGGTTTTGCCGTCGGCGCTGATGGTTTCCTGGTCCCAGCCGAGCAGGAACGTGTCGTAGAGCACCACGTTGGCGTTCTTGATGCCGCGGCCAACGAAGCCGGAAATACCTTTGGCGCGATCGGTCAGTTTGGCGGCGAAGTCCATCATTTCGGCGTAGGTCTTCGGCGGCCCGGACAGGCCCTTTTCGGCAAACAGCGTCTTGTTCCAGAACAGGATGAACAGATCCTGGTTCAGCGAGATGCTGTGCAGCGCGCCATCCGGGCCGGTGCCGGCCTTGACGTTGGCGGCGCCGAAATCGGCGAAGTTATAGTCGGCTGCGGTCATCTTCGGATCGTTCAGCATCGGCTTGAGGTCAGCCAGCCACTTGCCTTTCTCGACCAGCTTCTTCTGCACGTGCAGGGCGATGTTCACCACATCGAAGCTCGGGCGGCCGGCGCTGAGTTCGAGCGCCACTTTCGGCCGTTGCTGCTGTTCGGGAATTTGCTCGAAGCCGACTTTGATGCCGGTCATCGTCTCGAATTCTTTCTGGTGCGCCGCCAGCACATCCGGGCGCGGCGATTTGGCGAAGTTCACTTCGATCTTGCTGCCCTTGAACTGCTTCCAGTCGAAAGCGGTTTGTGCACCGACCTTCTCGACGAGGGCGGGGGCCGCGAGCAGGCCGGCAGAAGCCTGCAAAAGATGGCGCCGACGGATCATTGAAACCTCCCGAGTACTGGCCTCTATGGGCCAAGACCCCAACAATAATGCGCGCGCACGATTCGCGCTACTGTGGAGCTTGTTCGTGCGGATCGGCAGGGTTTGGCTTTCGCCAGACGTCGATATGGTTTTTCAAACGGCGCAGGCGGTTTTCCAGCCATAGCGTCGGCGTGCGGCGCTGGGCGACGCAGTAAAACATCTCCGGTCCCGGCTCGCCCAGATTGGCCTTGTAGCGATTATCGCCGGCCATGAAGTCGTACACTGCGCCCCCTTCGGCCAGATGGGCTTCGATGCACAGCACATGGTTGACCAAGCCTGGCTTTAGCTTGCTGTCGTCCTCGTAACTGATCCCGGTCAGATAGGCATAAACCTGACCGCGATAAATGAAGTTATAAACATAGCCGATCGCCGCATCGCCGGCACTGATCCGTAGCAGTTCCACCACCCCGCGCGCCAGGCCGGTGCGCAGCATATGCTGCTGGAAGGCGACGAAATACGGATGGGCGAAGGCGCCGGGCTCGCCGCGCGCTACCCAGTATTGCTGGTGCAGCACGCCGAGGGCATCGAGCCAGGCCAACGCTTCTTCGACCGATCCGGCCCGGCGTGCAGCAAGCGGCCCACGCTTTTCGTAGAGCCGCATCGAGCGGCGGATCTGCTGGCGGGTGTTGGCGCTCAGCGTGTCCAGATATGCCTTGCCCGACGCCCGGATCGCTGCCAGATCGATGCGAAATGACGGCTTGCGCTGCACTTCGCTGAACGCCATGCCGCTTTCCAGCATGGCGCGGTCGATCGGCGCAGAGGCAGTTTTCAGGTGCACCTCGTCCCGCCGTTTGTCGGCGACGACGACGCCGCTGAGCAGGAAGGCCAGCGCTGCGGCCTCGATGCGGCCTTGCCAAGCCGTTGCGACCATGAAACCGTTATACTCGACCGTGATGATGTCGTGGTACTGGGCGCCGGTGGCGTGCAAATGCAGGCCGTGCACCGGCAACCGGAGCGCGCTGCGGCGGGTGGCCGGCATCATCGCCGCCAGCAAGACCACGCTGGCATTGCAGCGCCCGACCAGTATCGCCGGTTGAATGGCAGCGGTTTCGATCCAGCCGCCGATCCAGTCCCAGGACAGGAAGAACGGCGGTGCGGCCTGCGCTTCCAGGGCCTGCCAGAGGGCGCCGATTTCGGTCCGCGTCAGGTTTTCGACGATCTCGAAGGCCGGCTGCATGGTGCGGGGTCGTCCTGCGGAAAAGCTCGTCAATCGCGTGGCGGAAGGCTACAGGATGCGCATGACCATTGCCACCCCGTCGGCCGCTTCGTTGCTGTTCCCCGCGATGCGCGCGGCGCGGATCGCGCCCGGCCCGCCGCTGCTGCAGGTGGTGGTCGATACCGAGGAGGCGTTCGACTGGCAGGCGCCGTTTTCCCGCACCAGCACCGACGTCGCCGCGATTGCGGCGCAACCGCTGGCGCAAGCGATCTTCGCGCCCTACGGGCTGCGGCCGACGTATGTGATCGACTATCCGGTCGCCACCACGCCATCCGCCATTGCCGTGCTGAAAGCGTTGCGCGACGCCGGCCAGTGCCAGATCGGCGCCCATCTGCACCCCTGGGTCACCCCGCCGTTCGAGGAGGCGGTGACCGACGGCAATTCCTACCCCGGCAATCTGCCGCCGGCGCTCGAACGCGCCAAGCTTGTCGCCGTCACCGCTGCGATCGAGGCCAATTTTGGCTTCCGGCCGACGATCTACAAGGCCGGGCGCTACGGGATCGGGCCGGCAAGTGCGGCCAGTTTGGAGGCGCTGGGCTACCGTATCGACCTCAGCGCGTTGGTCCATAGCGATCTGCGGCCGATCCATGGGCCGGATTTTCGCGGCACCCCGGATCGGCCGTTCTGGTTCGGCGGCGGATTGTTCGCGGTGCCGATGTCGCGTGGCTTCTCCGGGCGGCTCGGACGTTACGGTGCGTCACTGTATCCGCACACCACCGGCTGGGTGGGAAAACATCTGCGGCTTGGCGGCGTCCTCGCCCGGTGCGGGTTGCTGGAACGCGCGACGCTGACCCCCGAGGGGGTGGATTTTGCCGCCCAGCGCCGCCTGGTGCAGGCCATGCTGCGCCAGGGGCATCGGGTGTTCAGCCTGACTTACCACAGCCCTTCGCTGGTGGTCGGCAATACGCCGTATGTGCAGAGCGGCGCCGCACTGGCGGAATTTCTGGATCGGCTAAAGCGCATCACGGCATATTTCTTCGAGGAACTGGGCGCTCAGCCGACAACGCCGGAGGCGGTGAGAAGGCTCACGGATGAGGCTTGAGGCCGGGCGATGTATTGGAAATGTCGGCGTAATCGCCTGGATTGCATGGTTTGCGTGCAAGGCGGCGGATTGCATCCGCCCTACGGGGGGCCGCCGTTAGAAGCGTGACGATCGCTTCTAACGGCGGCCATCACGCCTTAGTGAACCGTTTCCGGCCGGCGGGTGGCGTCGCCTCCATCGCCTTCTGGTCCGCCTTCTGGGCCTTTGCTTTCCGGACTCGGGAGCGCCGGCACGGGGGCGGGGATGAATTCGAACGCGAGCGCGTTGTCTTTCAGCGTTACCTCGACCGCGCCACCATTGACCAGCTTGCCGAACAGCAATTCCTCGGCGAGCGGCTTCTTGATATGCTCCTGGATCACCCGGCCCAAAGGTCGCGCGCCGTTCAGGCGGTCGTAGCCGCGTTCGGCCAGCCATTCCTTGGCGGCCGAGGAAAGCTCGATGGTCACGTTGCGGTCGGCCAACTGGGCTTCGAGCTGCATGACGAACTTTTCCACCACCCGGCCGACGATTTCCGGCGTGAGCGCAGCGAAGGCGATCACCGCATCGAGGCGGTTGCGGAATTCCGGGGTGAACATCCGCTTGATGGCATCCTCATCCTCGCCCACGCGAGCTTCGCGGCCGAAGCCGATGGCTTCCTTGGCCATGTCCGCCGCACCGGCGTTGGTGGTCATGATGAGGATGACATTGCGGAAATCCACCGCCTTGCCGTTATGATCGGTCAGCTTGCCGTGATCCATCACCTGCAGCAGGATGTTGAACAGATCGGGGTGGGCCTTCTCGATTTCATCGAGCAGCAGCACGCAGTGCGGATGCTGGTCGATCTGGTCGGTCAGCATGCCGCCCTGGTCGAAGCCGACATAGCCCGGCGGGGCGCCGATCAGCCGGCTGACGGCGTGGCGTTCCATGTATTCGGACATATCGAAGCGGATCAGTTCGATGCCGAGGGTGGCGGCGAGCTGGCGCGCCACTTCGGTTTTGCCGACGCCGGTCGGGCCGCTGAACAGATAATTGCCGATCGGCTTTTCCGGTTCGCGCAGGCCGGCGCGGGACAGTTTGATTGCCGCGGCCAGCGCGTCGATCGCCTTGTCCTGGCCGAACACCATCGCGCGCAGATCGCGTTCGAGGTTGCGCAGGGTTTCCTTGTCGTCCGAGGAGACCGACTTGGGTGGGATGCGGGCGATCTTGGCGACCACGTCCTCCACGTCCTTCAAGGTAACGATCTTGCGGCGCTGGTTTTCCGGCACCAGCATCCGGCTGGCGCCGACCTCGTCGATCACGTCGATCGCCTTGTCCGGCAGCTTGCGGTCGTTGATGTATTTCGCCGACAGCTCGACCGCGGCGCGGATGGCTTCCTCGGTGTATTCAACCTTGTGATGCGCTTCGTAGTTGGCTTTCAGGCCGCGCAGGATTTTCACCGTGTCCTCGATCGAGGGTTCGTTCACGTCGATCTTCTGGAAGCGGCGCACGAGGGCGCGGTCTTTTTCGAAGTAGTTGCGGAATTCCTTGTAGGTGGTGCTGCCGATGCAGCGCAGGTTACCCGAGGCGAGCGCCGGTTTCAGCAGGTTGGACGCATCCATCGCGCCGCCGCTGGTGGCCCCGGCGCCGATCACGGTGTGGATTTCATCGATGAACAGGATGGCGTTCGGGTGCGCTTCCAATTCGGTGACGACGGCCTTCAGCCGCTCCTCGAAATCGCCGCGATAGCGGGTGCCGGCGAGCAGGGCGCCCATGTCGAGCGCGAAAATGGTGGCGTGCTGCAACACTTCGGGCACGTCGCCTTCGACGATGCGTTTGGCCAGACCCTCGGCGATCGCGGTTTTGCCGACGCCGGGATCGCCGACATAAAGCGGGTTGTTCTTGGTGCGGCGGCACAGGATCTGGATGGTGCGCTCGATTTCCAGGTCGCGCCCGATCAGCGGGTCGATCTTGCCGGCCAGGGCCTTCTTGTTGAGGTCGGCGCAGTAGGTCGAGAGGGCATCCTGGCTGCCGCTTTTCTTCGGCTTTTCCTCGCGCTCGCCATCGTTCGGGCTGGCATCCTTCGGGCCGGAGGCGGAGCCTTGCGGCGGGCGGGTGGCGGTGCGGCCGGGCGATTTGGCGATGCCGTGGCTGATGAAATTGACCGCGTCGAGCCGCGTCATGTCCTGGGTTTGCAGGAAGTAGACGGCATGGCTTTCGCGTTCGCTGAATAGCGCCACCAGCACATTGGCGCCGGTTACCTCGTCGCGGCCGGAGGATTGCACGTGGATCGCGGCGCGTTGCACCACGCGCTGGAAGCCGGCGGTGGGTTTTGGGTCGCCCGGCCGGTCGGTCGCCAAGCCGGCGAGGTCCTTGTCGAGAAATTCGGTCAGGTCGCGGCGCAGC
>JAYTQP010000341.1:0-13791 GCA_043746675.1 Rhodospirillales bacterium
GTGGTTGCCAATTCGATCTCCGCGCCCGCGAGGTCCTGATCGGCCGGCACGATGGTGAGATTGAGAATGCCGGTGGATTGTTCGACCTCGGCGAGCGGAACGCCGTCCAACAACAGCGCATAAGTGCCAGCGCCGCGATTGTTGCGGTCAATTCCAAGCCCGGTTGACGCATTGCCCTGGGGATCGAGATCAAGCAGCAGCACCGCCTGCCCGGTCGCGGCGAGGGCGGTTGCCAGGTTCACCGCGGTCGTGGTTTTGCCAACGCCGCCTTTTTGGTTGGCGATTGCGAGGACGCGCGCTCGGTGGTGGGCAGGCATGTCAGGTCGCACGGCCGACACGGTGGATCTCACTAATACGGAGGAAGCGGGCGGTTGGGTCCGTCGGGCTGGAAACGGACTCCACCTTCATGTGCCATTCGGATGCGGCAATCGTCAATTCGTCATCGATGGTTCGGCCCTTTGGAAAGACACAAATACCGTTGGGGGCCAATAGGCGCTCGCTCCACGTGAGCAAAATGTTCAATGGTGCGAGCGCGCGCGCCGTTATGACTGGTGCCGGCGAGATTTGCACGGCCTCGATGCGGGCGGCATGGATCGTGACGGATAACGCTAGGGTTCGTGCCGCCTCGCGCAGAAAAGCGGCTTTGCGCTGGTCGGATTCCACTAAGTGGAATGGTTTTCCGGTGGAGATCGCGAGCACCAATCCGGGAAGTCCACCGCCCGCACCTAAATCGATTGCGTGGCTGAAATTGCTCGGTAGCAATGGCCGTAGCGCCAGGCTGTCGGCAATGTGCCGTTCCCATATCACTGCCTCATCGCGCCGTGAGATTAAATTGATGGTACGGTTCCAGCGCAGTAGCAGGCTGACATAGGCTTCGAGCCTATCCAATGTTTCACGTGAAACATTGTCGCCGATATCGGGATGATGTTTCACGTGAAACGCTGATCGGCCAGCCGCCGCTTGAGGTGGGCGACTAGCGCACCGAGGGCGGCCGGGGTCATGCCCTGGATCCGAGCTGCTGCTCCCAAAGAAACTGGCTGGGCCGCACCGAGCTTGTCGCGCATTTCGGTGGACAAGCCGCCGATAGCTCCATAGTCAATCATGCCGAGGTCAACCGCCTCTTCCTGCCGGAACGCTCGAATATCCGCCTCCTGTCGCGGTAGGTAGCCGGCATATAACGCTTCGGTCCGCAATTGCTCTGCGACCCGCGGTGTCAGGTCGGCGAGCCAGGGGAAGGCTGAGACGGCCGTGGCGTCGGACACCTTGGGGTGACCGAGGAGGTCCAACACCGTGCGGTTGCGCCCATCCCCCCGAATCTCGGCCCCAAAAGCCCGCAGCGCAGATGGGGTGATGTGCTCGCAGCGTGCGCGCCGCAACGCACTATCCAACGCGCGCGCATGCAAACCAAACCGCTGCGCACGCGCCGAGCCGACGCACCCCCAACCAAGCCCGCGTTCGGTCAGGCGCAGATCCGCATTGTCGGCTCGCAATGTCAGGCGATATTCCGAGCGCGAGGTGAACATCCGATAGGGCTCGGTCACCCCTTGCGTGGTGAGGTCGTCGATCAATACACCGATATAGGCTTCTGCCCGATCCAGCGTCGCCGCAGCCGCGCCCACGCACCAGCGCGCGGCGTTGATCCCGGCCATTAGACCTTGGGCGCCAGCTTCCTCGTATCCCGTTGTTCCGTTGATTTGCCCGGCGAGATACAGCCCAGGCAAGGTGCGCAGTGCGAGCGACGGCCATAATGCGCGCGGATCGACGTAATCATATTCAACCGCATAGCCGGGCCGAACCATCCGCGCATTTTCCAATCCCGGAATGGTTGCCAGCATCGCGCGTTGAACGTCAACATCGAGGCTTGTTGAAATTCCGTTTGGATAAACGGTGTCGTCATCCAACCCCTCCGGCTCCAGAAAGATATGATGCCGCTCGCGGTCGGGAAATCGCACCACCTTGTCTTCGATAGACGGGCAATAGCGTGGTCCCCGCCCGGCAATCTGCCCACCATATACGGCCGAGCGATGCAGGTTCGCCTGGATTAAGGCGTGGGTTGCCGGCGTCGTCGCCGTTACGCCGCAGGCAATCTGTCGGTTGAGCACCGCGTCGGACATCGTGCTGAATAGCGCCGGTTGGGCGTCGCCTCGATCCTGCCCAAGTGCCGCCCAATCAATTGTCCGCCCGTCCAGCCGCGCCGGGGTGCCGGTCTTGAGACGCCCCAGGGGAAGCCCTAGTCGCCCGAGCGCTTCGGCGAGTTTAATCGCCGGTGCTTCCCCCACCCGCCCGGCCGCGACTATGCTGTTGCCGATGTGGGTCATCCCACGCAGGAATGTCCCCGCGGTGAGTACCGCTGCCCCACACCCGATCCGCGTGCCGTCCGCGCAAATTATCCCGACCAATCGCCCATCTTGCCCGATTGCGATATCGTCAACCGCGGCCTCACGAATTTCCAGCCCATTCTGGGCCGCCAGCATCTCCTGAATGGCCTGGCGATACAGTTTGCGGTCGCATTGTGCCCGAGGCCCGCGTACTGCCGGCCCCTTGCTGCGGTTGAGCAGCTTGAAATGGATGCCGGCGCGATCCGCTGCCCGCCCCATTAGGCCATCCAACGCGTCGATTTCCCGCACCAAATGCCCTTTGCCGATCCCGCCGATGGCCGGATTGCATGACATCTCGCCGATGGTGGCGCGCCGATGCGTTAGCAACAACGTGCGCGCACCCATGCGCGCCGCCGCCGCTGCTGCCTCGCAGCCTGCATGGCCGCCGCCAATTACCACTACGTCGAAACTGGTGAACATGAACGGGTCGGTCCGGAAGTGCAGCGCTTCTTTTTTGAAAAAAACGAAGCAAAAAACTTTTCGACTCGTTATGTGCGCCACGAAATTTTTGCTGCGCATAGCCGAAAACTGGATGCATACACCCGACCAGATGACTAAAATCATCTGGCCGGGTGTTTGTTAACGCGGAAGCCTCGGTTAGGCAACAATCCGATGAAGCGCGCACAGCTTGTTGCCATCCGGATCGCGCAAATATGCGAGATACAGGCTGCCGGCAGCCCCCTGCCGCAAGCCCGGCGCGTCCTCGATTGCCTTGCCGCCATGCGCGACACCCGCTTTGTGCCAGGCGTTGGCCTCATCGGGTCCCTCGACCGCAAACCCAATCGTGCCGCCATTCGCATGGGTCGCCGCCTCGCCATCGATCGGCTTGGTGATCAACAGGCGCCCACCGCGATGCGAATAAATCAGGCGTCCCTTGGGGTCCTGCACGCCAGCCTTTCCGCCAATGGCTTCGAACACCGCGTCGTAAAACAATTTCGA
The DNA here is from genome assembly GCA_043746675.1 of Rhodospirillales bacterium. Lineage (GTDB taxonomy): Bacteria > Pseudomonadota > Alphaproteobacteria > Acetobacterales > Acetobacteraceae > CAITOL01. The sequence continues at coordinate 3,318 of JAYTQP010000341.1, forward strand.
CCGCGCAATGTCATTGCTGCCGATCATAACATGACTGAACATCTGGCTCTCCCTATTTGTGGTCCGCGAAACACGCTGAGTTGGCAGCCCACGGAGCCACTGGCCAGACTATATCCCGCCACGCTGCCACCACAAAGCGCGCCTACTTCCCGATGCAAAACTGTCGGAAGACGGAGTCCAGTATATCCTCAACCCCCACCGCTCCGGTCACCCGCCCAATCGCTCGCAACGCCAGCCGCATATCTTCGCCGCGCAACTCCGGCAACCCAGCCCCAATCGCGGCTTGCAATCGTGCAACCGCCTCGAGCAACGCCGCCCGATGCCGTGCCCGCGTCAGCGGCGGCGGCCCCGCTGCTTGTGTCATTGCTCGTGCCCGCTCGGCCAATTCGGTACGTAAGCGGTCCATTCCGGCGCCGGTTGCGGCACTTACTGAAATAACGCCATCATAGCGCTGGCCAAGATCACTTTTGGTTCGGATCAGCATTGTCTCCACCCCCAGCATCGGCTCGAAGCGGTCCATCGGCCCTGCGATCACCAGGCAACAATCAGCATCAGCCATTCGCGCCCGCGCGCGCCGGACGCCCTCAGCCTCGACCTCGTCGGTGGTCTCCCGCAATCCGGCGGTATCGAGCAAAGTCACCGGCACGCCGCCCAGATCGAGCCGGATTTCCAGCACATCCCGCGTTGTTCCGGGCGAGGCGGACACGATCGCCACGTCGCGCGCCGCCAAGGCATTCACCAGGGTGGATTTCCCCGCGTTCGGCGGCCCCACCACGGCGAACACCAGTCCATCGCGCAGCCGCTCGCCCCGCCGGCCATCGTCCAGCAGCGCGGAAATCTCGCTTTCGAGCGCCGATATTTCGGCCAGCAGCGCGGCATCGATCTCCGGCGGCAAATCTTCATCGGGAAAATCTATCAACGCTTCCTGCTGCGCCAGCAGCCGCGTCAGCCGCGTGGCCCAGTTTTGCAGGATGGTGCCCAGCGCGCCGTCCAGTTGTCGTAGCGCCTGCCGCCGTTGGGCGTCGGTTTCCGCCGCGATCAGATCGGCAACCGCTTCGGCTTCTATCAGGTCCATCCGGCCATTGAGGAAGGCACGGCGGGTAAATTCGCCCGGCTCTGCCGGTCGCGCCCCGCTTGCTACCAGCGCGTCGGACACCGCGGACAGCACGGCGCTTCCGCCATGCAAATGCAATTCAGCACTGTCTTCGCCGGTGTAGCTGCCCGGCCCTGGCAGCCACAGCACCAGCGCCCGATCCAGCACGTCCCCGGCTGCATCGCGCAACGCCCGCAATTGCGCCATCCGTGCCGGCGGGCGGGTGCATAATCGGTCCAGCACCTGCCCCGCGTCGGACCCGCTGAGGCGCACAACGGTGACGGCCGCTCGCCCGGCCCCCGACGCAACCGCAAAGATAGTTTTTCCATCAACATGCATGGAGAGTGGTCCGAGGCACGTGGCAGAAGAGCTGCATTTATCCTGCCGGCAGGAGCAGATCGGTCACCCGTCCACCCTGGCGGACATGCATATCCAAGACCCGATCCACATCGGAAGTTGTTTCGATCTTATACCAGATTCCCTCGGGGTAGATCACCATGCATGGTCCCAGCTCGCAGCGATCCAGGCAGCCGGCGAGGTTGACCCGAACGCGCTTCAACCCCATTGCCTTGGCGCGGGTTTTCATGTGGTCGCGCAGCGCTTCGGAGCCGTTGGCCGCGCAGGAGCCTCGCGGATGCCCATCCGGGCGCCGATTGCAGCACACGAACAAATGTGCGTCATAGAAGTGTGCGTGGGCGTTGGTTTCGGCCATGGTAGCAACTCCGGTTTCACACCCTATCCCGCACCACGCCGCCGCATGCAAGGATTGCCCGATGTCAGAAAACCTGCTGCGGCATGAAACCTCGCCCTATCTGCTGCAACATGCCGACAACCCGGTGCATTGGCGCCCCTGGGGCCCCGCCGCGCTGGCCGATGCCAAGGCAACCAACCGCCCCATCCTGCTGTCGATCGGCTATGCGGCGTGCCATTGGTGCCACGTGATGGCGCATGAAAGCTTCGAGGACGCGGATACCGCAGACTTGATGAACCGGCTTTATGTTTGCATCAAGATCGACCGGGAAGAACGGCCCGACATCGACCATCTCTACATGCAGGCGTTGCACACCTTGGGCGAACAAGGCGGCTGGCCGCTCACCATGTTCCTCAACCCCGATGGCGCGCCGTTCTGGGGCGGCACCTATTTCCCGCCGGAACCGCGCTGGGGCCGTCCATCTTTCCGCCAGGTGTTGCAGGGCATTGCAGACGCTTATCACAACGAAGCCGATGCCATCGCCAAAAACATTACCGCTCTCACCCAGGCGCTGCAGGCCATCGCCGCCGAGCGTCCGGGCGCGCTGCCCGGCCCGGACGCCTTGTCGCATGCTGCCGGCACGCTGTTGCGGACAACGGACCCGATGCTTGGCGGCATGACGGGCGCGCCGAAATTTCCCAACCCGCCGATCTTCCGCTTCCTGTGGCAGGATAGTTTTCGCACCGGCGCCCTGCCTGGTGCGGATGCGGTGCATTTGCTGCTGCGGCAGATGTCGCAAGGTGGCATCTACGACCATCTCGGTGGCGGCTATTCGCGCTATTCCACCGATGCCGAATGGCTTGCCCCGCATTTCGAGAAAATGCTTTACGACAACGCGCAGATTCTGGATTTGCTTGCGCTCGCGCACGCCGCCGTACCCGATCCGCTATATCGCGCGCGCGCCATTGAAACGGTGGCGTGGCTGGTCCGCGACATGACCGCGGAAACCGTAAACGGCAAGGCCGCCTTCGCCGCCTCCGAAGACGCCGATAGCGAGGGCGAGGAAGGCAAATTCTATGTCTGGACCGAAGCGGAAATCGATCTGCTTCTCGCCGCCGCCGCGCCCGCTTTCAAAGCCGCCTACGATGTAGCCGCGGCCGGCAATTGGGAGGGCTATACAATCCTACGTCGCAAGGCCGACGCCACTGACACACCGAACCTTGTCGCCGCGCGGGCCATCCTGTTCGCCGCCCGTAGCGGGCGCATCCGCCCTGGCCGGGATGACAAGGTGCTGGCGGACTGGAACGGCCTGATGATCGCGGCGCTCTGTCGTGCGGGCGCAGTTTTCGTCCGCCCGGACTGGATCGTTCTGGCGTCGGACGCCTACGACTTCATCTTGCAAAACATGGCCGAACGCGGTGATGGAGTTCGCCTGGGGCACGCCTGGCGCCTCGGCCGTAGCACCGCCGCCGGCCTGATCGACGATCAGGCGGCGATGGCCCGTGCCGCGCTCGCGCTGTTCGAAGCCACCGGGCGGGATGGCTACCTGCGCGACGCTGAAGCCATGGTCCGCGCCGCGGACCGATATTTCGCCGATAGGTCCGGCGGCGTGAGCGGTAGTAGCTACTTCACCACCGCCGCAGACGCGACCGACATCCCGCTGGGTCCGCAAGCGCGCCCCCGCATCGCGGCTGACAATGCCACGCCCTCCGGCAACGGTGTCATGGCCGAAGTTCTCGCCCGCCTCTATCACCTCACTGGTAATGAAGCCTGGCGACAACGTTGTGAAGCCGTTCTGATCGCCTTCGGCGGCCTCGGTGATAGTCTGGCTGCCGCCCCGACGCTGCTGGCGGCTGCAGCTCTGCTTCAAGGCGGCGCCGCGGTCGTTATTGCCGGCGCGGCGGCGCTTCCGGCTACCCGGGCGCTGCTCGCCACGGCGCTTGCCGCGCCGGATCCCACAGTGGTCGTTCTGCGCGCCGGCGCGCTGGCACCGGGCCATCCGGCCTTCGGGAAATCTGCCGCCCCGGGGCAGGCGGCAGCCTATATCTGCCGCAATCAAACTTGCGGTCGGCCGGTTAGCGATCCAGCAAGCCTCGCCGAAATGCTCCGGTCGCGTGGGCCGCGCTGATCGATCGGTCCGTGCTGGTATCTTCGGCCCCGATTACGCCACCGACGCAACCATTCCAAACGCGGCACCTTGCGGGTCGCTGCATTGGGCCACCCACATGCCGCCGGGCACTTGCATTGGCCCGTGCCTCACTTTTCCGCCGGCGTCATGCACACGGGCCACCGCAGCGTTAATGGTCGCGACATTGAAATAATAGCCCCAGCACGGGCCAGGTGCTTCGGCGGGCCTTGTCATCATGCCGCCACACGGTTCGCCACCGGCCGCGAAGAGCTGGTAGGTGCCCATCGGCCCCATGTCGATGGCCTCGCTTTTGGTCCAGCCGAACATGTCGTGGTAAAAATCGAAGGCGGTGGCACCGTCAACGGCATAAAGCTCGTGCCAGCCGACATGGCCCGGAGCGCCAGGGGCAATGTTGGGGCGCTGCGGGATACCGGCGGGGGTAAAGAGGATGAACACCGCGCCCTGCGGATCTGCCACCACAGCATAGCGACCTACGGAGGGAATGTCGGTCGCCGCGCGCCGCTCAGCCCCGCCAGCGGCCAGCACGCGACGAACATGGGCATCGACATCGGGCACGCCGATATAGCCGGTCCAGCATGGCGGCACGCCCATCGCGAGCGCCTCCGGTGGCGTGGCCATCAAGCCACCAACCATCGCATCGCCAAACGAAAGCAACGTGTAATTTGCGCCGTGCACGCCGGAATCCCGCGCACTCCAGCCGATCACGTCGCGGTAGAAGGATGTCGCGGCTTCGGGCGCGGTTGTCATCACATCGTACCAAATGAATGCATTGGCGTGGCCGGGCATCGGAGTTCCTCGCTGAGTAGGTAGTAAGACATCGCACTTGACAGATTTTGTTGATATCAACATATAGCCTTGTATGTCAACCTCGAACCCGGTCTCATTCGCGGCTACATTGCATGTGCGCGACCATTGCTTGTGTTTGCATACCCAGCGCGCGGCACGCCATTTATCACGTCGGTTCGATGCCGCATTGCGTCCGGCCGGGCTGACCAGCGGCCAGTTCTCGCTGATGATGGGGCTCAACCGCCCTATCCCGGCCGGCATGCGGGCGCTGGCAACGCTGCTGGCGATGGACCGCACGACACTGACCGCGGCATTGAAGCCGCTGGAACGGCGTGGGTTGATCGCGATGACGGCCGATCCGGATGATGCCCGCCGTCGCCTACTAACCCTGACCGCATCCGGGGCGGCAATGCTGGCCACGGCGCTGCCAATCTGGACCGATGCACACACCAAAATCGACGCGATCTTGGCGCAGGAAAGCGGCAGCCAGGTCCGCCGTATCTTGCGGGCGCTCGAACTTTGTTGACTTCGCCGACAACCTAGGCTGGTTCGGCGAACGACCACTCTTCCGCCGATGCCCCGGCCAGCGCCTTGATGCGCGCGTCGTCACCGGCAAGGAGGCTGGCTGGGCCGGAAAACTCGATGGCGCCATTCTCGAGTACATAGACGTCGTCGGCGATATCCAGCGTCATGCGCACGTTTTGTTCGACCAATAGAACTGACATGCCATCGCGCCGCATGTCCGCGATTATTCGAAACACATCCCGCACGATGAGCGGCGCCAGGCCCTGCGACGGTTCATCGAGGATCAGCAAGCGTGGGTTCAGCAACAACGCGCGCCCTATCGCCAGCATTTCCTGTTCGCCGCCGGAGAGTTGGCGACCGCGGTTTTGCTTGCGTTCGGCCAGGCGGGGAAATAGTTCGTAAACCCGTGCGATCGTCCATTTGCCCGGCCGCTCCAGCGGCACCCGCAAATTCTCATCAACGGTCAGATTGGCAAAGATGCGCCGCCCTTCCGGCACGTAGCCAACCCCCATCGCGGCGATACGATAGGGTGGCAGGTGGGTCGTGTCCTGGCCGAAGATCGTTACCCGGCCGGCGCGCGCCGGGGTTAGGCCGATCAGGCTGCGCAAGGTGGTGGTTTTGCCGGCGCCGTTGCGCCCGAGCAGTGCCGTGATGCGGCCTTCACCGACGGTTAGCGTCACATCGTGCAGCACGTGGCTTTTGCCATAGTAAGTGTTGAGGCCTTCGACCGACGCGGCGAAACCGCTGCTGTCCGGACCGGTCATTTTTCGTCTCCGAGATAGGCGGTCTGCACGGCGTCGTTGGCGGCGATTTCGGACGGTGTGCCCTCGGCGAGCAGACGGCCCTGGTCAAGCACGCTGATCCGGTCGGCAAGGTTGAACACCACCCGCATGTCATGTTCGATCAGCACAATGGTGTAGCCGGCTTCCCGATGCAGCCGGCGGATCAGGCTGGCGACGTAGAAGGTTTCCTGCTCCCCCATGCCGGCGGTGGGCTCGTCGAGCAGCAGGATGCGCGGGTCGCGTGTCAGCGCCATGCCGATTTCGGTCGCTCGCTGGTCGCCGTGCGACAATTCCCCGACCAGCCGATCGGCCGATCCGGCCAGCCCGATCAGCACGAGAATCTCGTCGATGCGGCTGGCGATGCGGGCAATTTCGCCCCGGCGCAGGAACAGCCGCTGGGCGAAGCCAGATGCCGCTTCTACACCGATGCGAATATTCTCGCGCACCGACAATTCGGGGAAAATCTCGGTGATCTGGAAGGTGCGCGCCATGCCGAGCACCACCCGTTCGGTCACCGAAAGCCGGGTGATATCGGTGTCCGCAAAATGGATGCTGCCGCTGCTCGGCGGAAAAAATCCGGTGATCATGTTGAAGAAAGTGGTTTTGCCGGCGCCGTTCGGGCCGATGATTGCCCGCAATTCACCTTGGGCGACCTGCATGGAAACCGCATCGACCGCCCGGAGCATGCCGAAGTTCTTGGTCAATTCCCGCACATCAAGCATGCCGTAGCCTTTCCAAGCATCCGCAAAGACCGAAGCCGCCGCAATATAACGTCAATGGAACAAAAGTTTTTTGGTTCTTTTTTTCAAAAAAGAACCGCTTCCCTGCTTGCATCCTCATGCGCCTTGCTTGCGCTGAAAAATCCCCAGCAGGCCACGCGGGAAAAACAGCACCACCAGCACGAACATCAGGCCGATGAAGCTCATCCAGTTTACCGTGACCGACGAGATATAATCCTGCATCACAACGAACACTGCCGCGCCCAGCAGCGGCCCCCAGAACGACCGCATCCCACCCATTACGGTCATGATCACCAGTTGCCCGGCGAGCGAATAGTGCAGGGTCAGCGGGTCGGCAAAATTATTGAGCAGCGCATACAGCCCGCCGGCCAGCGCAGTGAAAAAGCAGGAAATACTGAACGACAGCCAGATATGGCGTTCGATCGGAATGCCGAGGAAGCGCGCGCGGCGTTCGTTCTCGCGGATCGCCAGCAGGGTGCGGCCGAAAGGCGAGCGAAGCACGATCCCCATCCCGCCGGCGCCCAGCGCGAAGACGGCCAGCACGAAGTAGAAAAATAGGGTGCCGTTCTGCTGGATGTCGACGATGAAGCCTGGAAAATGCAGCGGCTGGCGGGCGAAGCCGCGCAACCCGTCATCGCCCCCGGTCAGCGAGTTCCAGCGGAAGGCAACGAAATAGCATATCTGGCTGAACGCGATCGTTACCATAGCAAAATAAACACCGCGCCGCCGCACGATTAACGCGCCGAACAGCATGCCGGCAGCACCACCCAATAATACGCCGGCAAGCAGCGCGAGCGGCGTGGAGGTGGTGGCGTATTTCAGGGCTAACCCGGTGCCATAGGCACCGAGACCGAAATAGGCGGTGTGACCGAAGCTCATCACCCCGGTGAAGCCGAGCAGCAGGTTCAGCGCCATCGCCGCCAGCCCAAGGATGAGCACCCGCGAGGCCAGCGCGGTGTAGCCGCCGACCAGGGGGATCCAGAACGGCATTGCCAGCAGCACCACCCAGATTGCGACCAGCCGGACCCGCCGATCTTGCAACAGACCGATCATGTCAGCATGCCTTCTTCGCCGAACAATCCGCGTGGTCGCACCAGCAGCACCAACGCCATGATGACATACATCACCGCGTCACTGGCTTCTGGGAAGAATACCGTGGTCAAGGCGCTGGCGACCCCGATGATCAGCCCACCAGCCAAAGTGCCGCCAAGGCTGCCGACGCCGCCGACGATGATGGCGATGAAGGACGGCATCAGCAGCCCGTCCCCCATGGTTGGGTTGAGGCTGTTCTGGCCGGCCGCCAGCACGCCGGACAGGCCGGCGAGAAAAATGCCGACGCCGAAATTCAGCGAGCGCAGCAGTCGGACATTCACCCCGAGCACCGATACGGTATCGAGATCGAGCGTGCCGGCGCGGATCCGCACGCCAAGCCTTGTGTAGCGCAGAAAGGCGAACAGCCCGACGACGGTGACGGCGACGATCGCCATCATGAACAGCCGGTAGTAGGTGACGAAGAACAAGTCCTCGCTGAGCGGCTGCTGCATCACATCGGGAATGGTCAGCGGCAGCGGTTGCGCGCCCCAGATAAATCGCGCGCCGTCCTGGATCATGAAGGCGAGGCCGAAGGTCAACAGCAGGCTGTAGACCGGATCACGATCATAGACCCGGCGGATCATGAAGCGTTCCACCGCAAAGCCGATCACCGCCGCGGCAATCGGCGCGAGCAGCAGCGCCAGCCAGTAGCCGGTGTATGGGATCATGACGTAGGCGAGATATCCCCCTAGCGCGAGAAACGTGCCATGCGCGAAATTAATCACGTTCGACAGGTTCAGGATCATCGACAGACCGAGCGCCATCAGCACGTAGAACGCGCCGATGATCAGCCCGTTGGTGACATTGAACAGTACAAGTTGAAGCATCGCGTTTTTCCGCGCCGGGGGTTGACGTTGACCAGCGGAAATCGCTAGGCGGGATGAACCATCTTGCAGCCGGTTTCGGCCACCGTGCCGGCGGCTTTTTCGCCGTCTACCACTTGATGGACGGTGAAAATGTCGGCCTTCGACTTGCCAGCCGGCGGGGGATGCATTTCGCCGGTCAGGATCGGGCTCATCAACTGGTGGTCGCCGGCGCGGTAATAGACCTTGCCCGGCTGCAGTGCGATTTCCGGCGGCAGAACCATGCCTTCCATCGCCTTGGCCATCGCCGGCCCGGCCAGCGACTTGGCCTTTTCAGCCGCCAGCCGCACACTATGGATGCCGACATGGCCCATCCAGTGCCGCGCGGTCGCGGTTTTACCGGTGGCCTTCTGGATCCCGGCGACGAATTCCTTCACCCCAGGCAGCTCGGGCCGATCCCACCACCACTCCATCACCCACCAGCCGCTTTGTGCTTCGGGCGGCACCGACTGCGCACTTTCCAGCTCGAACAATGCGCCGCCGAGGGCCGCCTGCTTCTGCATGCCGAACTGCACGATCTGCTTCATGCAGGCGATCTGCGCGGCGCCGCCCATATTGTTGAGCAACACGTCGGGCTTGTAGGCGCGCGCCTTGATCAGGGTGGCAGAAAAATCGGTTGCCTCGATCGGCAGCATGTTGCCGTCGTAGCTGCCACCGAGCGCTTTCAAACGCTTGACGAAGCCATCCTGCAGGGAATGGCCGTAGGCGTAGTCCGGGGTGATGAAGAAGAATTTCTTGCCGAACTTCTTCACCAAGGTCTCGGTGATGGCGGCGGTGTCCATCGTGGTGGTGTTGCAGACGCGGAACACGTTCCAGGTGCAGCCGGGGCCGGTGATCGCGTCGGTATGGCCACCAAGGACGATGTGGAATACCTTCAACTCGCTGGTCACCTGGGCAATGGCGAGCGAGATGGCCGAATTCACATCGCCCAGAATAACATCGACCTTGTCGCGCTCGATCAGCTTGCGGGCTTTCTGCACCCCGGTGCCGACATCGTTGGCGCTATCTTCGACCAGCAATTCGACCTGCCGGCCAAGAATCCCGCCTTTGGCGTTGACCTGGGCCACGGCATACTTGGCGCCTTCGACCTCGGTTACCGCAAGGGCGGACAAGCCGCCGGTCAGCGGATCGATAATGCCGATTTTCACCGGGGTTTCGCCGCGCGCCGAAATCAGCGCCGGCGCGGTGAGCGGCAATGCCAGTCCCACCCGCAACAACCCACGACGGCCTACGGTACGCCATTTCTGATCCGACATTCGTCATTTCCCCCAAAAGCTTCTCGGTCGTTATGCCGAGTGTTATACGCATTTTGCACGCGAGAGATGCAGGATAGTCGGGGCTACGGTGCCTGTCGAGCGTGAAATTGCACCGCCGGCTGGACAGGCGCGGGGCAGGCGCGAGACACTGCGCCCCGCACGGCGTTGCCCGCCTGGCGAAATGGTAGACGCAGTGGACTTAAAAACTCTTTTCTGCGGCGAACGGTGAAATTTCATCGTGGCGCATTTTGTAGCCAAAAACAAAGCCTTGCGAGGGCTTAGGATTGGAAGGTAGGTGAAGCGGAACTAGGCCTAGGAGCCAACTAGGAGCCAAGGGCCAGGATCGGCCTGAAAGCCCACTATCGCGCGACGGCGCGCACTGTGGCACGACTATGACCATGCGGACGTGGCGAAATCGGTAGACGCAGCAGACTTCAATTGGAGTGCCCGTGGGGAAATCCGCGGAGTAGAACCGCTCAAAGTCGGGGAACGCTAAC
>JAYTQP010000342.1:0-5408 GCA_043746675.1 Rhodospirillales bacterium
CTGGATGCCGCCAAGCTGGCCTATGCGAAGCCGGACGCGCTGGTGATGCATCCCGGGCCAATGAACCGTGGGGTGGAGATCGCCAGCGATGTGGCCGACGACCCGATCCGCTCGGTCATCAAGGAACAGGTTGAAATGGGCGTGGCGGTGCGGATGGCGGTGCTGGACGTGCTGGCGCGGCGGGCCAGGCGCAATGACTGACCTGTTGATCACCAATGTCCGCCTGCTCGATCCGGCGCGCGGGCTGGATGCGCCGGGCGCGCTGCTGGTGAAAAATAGCCGGATCGCCGATCTGGGCGCCACTCTCGGGCGGCCTGATGTGCCGACGCTCGACGGCGGCGGGGCAATTCTGTGTCCCGGGCTGGTCGATATGCGCGCCGAACTTGGCGAACCCGGCCGCGAATATCGCGAAACCATCGCGTCCGCAGCAGAAGCGGCAGCGGCGGGCGGGATCACCACCCTGGCGGCCCTGCCCGACACCAGCCCGGCGATCGACGATCCGGCCTTGGTGCGGCTGCTGCATGCGCGCGGCGAGGAAACCGCCAGCCTGACCATTTTGCCCTATGCGGCGGTGACCAAGGGCTGCCGGGGCGAGGACATGGCCGAGCTTGGGCTGTTGCATGAAGCCGGCGCGGTCGCCTTCACCGACGGCGCGCGGGCGATCGGCTCGGCCCGGATGATGCGGCTGGCGCTATCGTACGCGCGCGGGTTTGGCGCCCGCATCGTCCAGCACCCGGAAGACCCTTCGCTGGCGGCGGGTGGCGCGGCGACGCAGGGGGAGTTGGCAACCCGGCTTGGCCTGCCCGCTATCCCGGCAGCGGCGGAGGCCATCCTGGTGGCGCGCGACATAAGGCTGGCGCAGATGACCGGCGGTGCCGTGCATTTCGCCCATGTGTCAACCGCCGAGGCGCTGGAACTGATCCGCCGGGCCAAGGCGGACGGGCTGGCAGTTACCTGCGACACCGCGCCGCCTTATTTCGATCTCAATGAAACCGCGATCGGCAATTTCCGCACCTACGCCAAATTGTCGCCGCCGCTGCGGCACGACCAAGATCGGCAGGCGGTGGCAGCGGCTTTGATCGACGGCACCATCGACGCCGTTGCCTCCGACCATCAGCCGCGCGATGCCGACGATAAGCGGCTGCCATTCGCCCAGGCCAGCGCCGGCGGCACCGGTTTGGCGACCTTGCTGGCGGTGACCTTGGCGCAGGTGCATGGCGGCGGCTTGCCGTTGGCCCAGGCGATTGCGCTGCTGACCTGCCGGCCGGCAGCTTTGCTCGGATCGGACGCCGGCACCCTGGCGCGCGGCGCAGCGGCAGATTTGTGCCTGTTCGATTTCGAGCGCGCCTGGCAGGTCTGCTCGGGCAAATTGCCGGGCAAGGCGCAGAATACCCCGTTCGACGGGCGGGCACTCGAAGGCCGGGTCATCGGCACGTTCAAAGCAGGGCGGAGGGTTTTTTCCTGATGGATCTTCTGGACATCGAGATTTTTGGCAGCCTGCTGATCGTCGGCTACCTGCTCGGCAGCGTGCCATACGGGCTGCTGCTAACCCGGGCGGCCGGGCTGGGCGATATTCGCAAGATCGGCTCCGGCAGCACCGGTGCCACCAACGTGCTGCGCGCCGGCAACAAGAAGATTGCCGCCGCCACCGTTCTGCTCGATGCGCTGAAGGGGGCGGTCGCGGTCTGGATCGGGCTTTACATCGATGGCGCGTTCGGTGCCGCCTTTGCCGGGTTTGGCGCGGTACTCGGCCATTTGTTTCCGGTCTGGCTCGGCTTCAAGGGCGGCAAGGGGGTGGCGACCGGGTTCGGCGTGCTGCTGGTGGCAATGCCCCTGATTGCCGTCATTTGCGGCGTTGCTTGGCTGGCAACGGTCGTGCTGCTGCGGATTTCGTCGGCCGGCGCGTTGATCGCCACCGCGCTAGCACCTGTGCTGGCGATCGCATTGCGGCTGCCGTTTCCGCTGCAAGGCATGGCGCTGGTCATTGCAATCCTTGTTTACGAACGCCATCGCGGCAACATCGCCCGGCTGATCGCCGGCACCGAGCCGAAGATCGGCAAATCGGGCGGTGGCTGACGACGCGCTCGACCGGCTTCGCCTCGCCCGCACCGAGGGGGTCGGGCCGGTCACCTATCGCCGCCTGCTCGGGCGCTACGGCGAGGCCGGCGCGGCACTCGATGCGGTGCCACAATTGGCCCGGGCCGGCGGGCGGAGCAGCGCGCCGGTGATCCCAACCCGGGCCGAGGCGGCGCGGGAAATCGCTGCGGTGCGCCGGTTTGGCGCGCATTTTGTGTTTCTGGATACGCAGGAGTACCCCGAACTGCTCGGCGAACTGCCGGATGCGCCGGCAGCGCTGATGGTGATGGGCGACATCGCCTGTCTGGCGGCGCGCTCGGTCGCCATTGTCGGTAGCCGCAATGCCTCCGCCAACGGCCAGCGACTGGCGGAAACCATTGCCGGCGATCTGGCCCGCGCCGGGCTGATCGTGGTGTCCGGCCTGGCACGCGGGGTGGATACCGCGGCGCATCGCGGCGCGCTGGCCGGCGGGCGCACCATCGCCTGCATCGCCGGTGGGCTGGATGTGCCCTACCCCGAGGAAAATGCCAGCTTGCAGGCGGCGATCGCCGAGGGCGGGGCGGTGATTACCGAGGCTACGCTCGGCTCCGCACCGTTGGCGCGGCATTTTCCGCGCCGCAACCGGATGATCGCCGGGCTGACCCTGGGAACCCTGGTGGTGGAAGCCGCCGCGCGCTCCGGCAGCCTGATCACCGCGCGCATGGCGCTGGAGGCCAACCGCGAAGTGTTTGCCATCCCCGGCTCGCCGCTCGACCCGCGCGGACGCGGCGGCAATGCGCTGATCCGCGCGGGGGAAGCGCGACTGGTGGAAAACGCGCAGGATATCATGGCCGATCTGCCGAGCGGGCCGCGCATTCGCGGCCTCGCCGAGCCGCCGCAAGCGACGCTCGATTTAAGCCCGACGGATCATAAAGAGGTGGTGGACCGAATTGTGGCATTGCTGGCCCCCGAACCGACAGCGGTTGACGATCTGATCCGCCGCTGCCAGTTGTCAGCCGCCGCGGTCGCCTCGGTTCTGCTGGACCTGGAGCTCGCCGGCCGCATCGAGACCTTGCCAGGCAACCGCGTGGCACTGCTGGTGGAAGGTTGATCCACCCAAACCGCATGGATCAGTATGACGGACGTTCTTGTCGTTGAGTCGCCGGCCAAGGCCAAGACAATCAACAAATATCTCGGCGACGGGTTCACCGTGCTGGCCAGCTTCGGCCATGTGCGCGACCTGCCGCCGAAGGATGGCAGTGTGCGGCCGGATGAAGATTTCGCCATGGACTGGGAAGCCGATGAGCGCGGCAACCGGCAGATGGCGGCGATCGGCAAGGCGCTGAAAGGGGCGAAGACGCTTTACCTCGCCACCGATCCGGATCGCGAGGGGGAGGCGATTTCCTGGCATGTGCGGGCGATGTTGCAGGAAAAAAATCTGCTCAAAGGTGTTGCCATCAAGCGGGTCACCTTCAACGAAATTACCCGCAACGCGATCCAATATGCCGTCGCCCATCCGCGCGAACTCGACCAGCCCCTGATCGACGCCTATCTGGCGCGGCGCGCGCTGGATTACCTGGTGGGGTTCACCCTGTCGCCGGTGCTGTGGCGCAAATTGCCGGGCAGCCGGTCGGCCGGGCGGGTGCAATCGGTCGCGCTGCGACTGATTTGCGAGCGCGAGGCCGAGATCGAGGCATTCAAGCCGCGGGAATATTGGAGCATCGAGGCCGGCTTCACCACGCCAGCCGGCGCCCCGTTCAGCGCGCGGCTGGTGCAACTGGATGGCAAGAAGCTCGACCAGTTCGACCTCAACAATGAAGCCCGCGCGCTGGCGGCCAAAGCGCAGGTGGAAGCCGGCGCTTTCAGCGTCGAGAGCGTTGAGCGCAAGCGGGTGCGGCGCAATCCGCCGGCGCCGTTTACCACCTCCACCTTGCAGCAGGAGGCCAGCCGCAAGCTCGGCTTCGGCGCCCAGCACACGATGCGACTGGCGCAGGGGCTGTACGAAGGCGTCGATATCGACGGCGAGGCAACCGGGCTTATCACCTATATGCGTACCGATGGCGTGCAGATGGCCGGCGAGGCGATCACCGCCGCGCGCACTCATATCAAGGATGAATACGGCGCGAAATATCTGCCGGGCCAGCCGCGTGAATATACCAGCCGGGCCAAGAACGCCCAGGAAGCGCACGAGGCGATCCGGCCGACCGACTTCGACCGCACTCCCGATCAGGTCGCGCGCTATCTGAATGCCGAACAGAAGCGGCTTTACGAGCTGGTCTGGAAGCGCGCCGTGGCGTCGCAAATGCAGTCCGCCGAACTGGACCAGGTAACCGTCGAACTGGCCTGGCCGGGCAAGCCGAAAGGCCCTGGCATGCGTGCCACCGGCTCGATCCTGGCGTTCGACGGGTTTCTTAAGCTTTACCGCGAAGACCTTGATGATGCAGACGAAGATGCCGATAGCAAGATGCTGCCGCCAATGGCCGAGCGCGATCCGTTGCGGCGCGGGCAAGTGGATGCCAGCCAGCATTTCACCCAACCGCCGCCGCGCTACTCGGAGGCCTCACTGGTGAAGAAAATGGAGGAACTCGGCATCGGCCGACCCTCTACCTATGCCTCCATCTTGTCGGTGTTGCAGGATCGCAACTATGTGAAGCTCGATCGCAAGCGGTTTGTGCCGGAAGATCGCGGCCGGCTGGTGACGGCGTTCCTGACCAGTTTTTTCGAGCGCTATGTCGATCCGCATTTCACCGCCGGGCTGGAAGAACAGTTGGATGATATCTCCGGTGGGCGGGCGGACTGGAAAGCGGTGATGCGGCAGTTCTGGCGCGATTTCAACGGCGCCATCGGGCAGACCCGCGACCTCAAGATCAGCGACGTGATCGATGCGCTTGATCGCGACCTCGGCCAGCATTTCTTCCCTCCGACCGAGGATGGCAGCGATCCGCGCGCCTGCACCGCCTGCGGCACCGGGCGGCTGGGGCTGAAGCTTGGGCGGCACGGCAGCTTCATCGGCTGTTCCAACTACCCAACCTGCCAGTTCACCCGCCGGCTGGCGCTGGTCAGCGGCGAGGAAGGCGAGACCCTGAAGGAGGGCATGCGCGAGCTTGGCCATCATCCCGAAACCGGGGAAGCCATCACCATCCGGCGCGGGCCGTACGGGCTTTACGCGCAGCAGGGCGAGCAAATCCCGGACAGCAAGGCCAAACCACGCCGCACCAGCCTGCCGAAAGGCATGGATGGTGACACGATCGATCGGGAGGCTGCCCTCGGGCTGCTGTCGCTGCCGCGGGTGGTGGGGATCCATCCGGAAACCAAGGACGAAATTTCCGCCGGGCTGGGGCGCTTCGGGCCGT
>JAYTQP010000343.1:0-1500 GCA_043746675.1 Rhodospirillales bacterium
GTGACCTTGACGCCGTTGTTGCCGGGGAAGGAATACCACGGCACCATCAGGCCCATTTGCGCGAGCCCGGCGCGGAACAGCGGGTTCTGGCCGTAGAACTTGCCGAGATAGCGGTCGTCCTTGGCGGCGAGTTCATTGTTGGGCACGTAACCGGTGCCCGGCACCACGACCGAGGCGCCATAGGGGCCGGCGGCGAATTTCACGAAATCGTAGACAGCCTGTTGCTTTTTTGGATCGGTGGTGAACATCACCGCGGCGTTGCCGCCGGTGGGCAGGTGCCCGCGGGCAGCATCGATCACCGGCATGGCGGTGGTGCGCAGCTCGAACTTGCTGCCCACACCGTTGATGACCTGGCGCAGCGCGCCGGTGGTCCAGAACGACAGGCCGACCTTGCCGGCGGTGAACGCTTGCTGCGCGGCATCGCCGGACATCGCGGGCATCTTGCCTTCCTTGACCATGCGGTCGAGCAGCTTCAGCGCGGCGAGGCCCTCGGGGCCGTCAAAGGCGACCTTCTTCTCGTCCGGCGTCAACATGCTGCCGCCTTCGCCAAACAACAGCGCGGAATACATCCAGTCGTCGCCCTGCCAGCGGTACGACATGCCGGTGATGCCGTCGCCCAGCGACTGGATCTTCGCTGAAAGTTGCAGCACCCCGTCCCAGGTGGTGGGCATGTGCTCGGGGTCGCCGCCGGCTTTGCGGACCAGATCGGCGTTGTAAAAGAAGATCGGGTTCGAAGTCGCGAAGGCCAGCCCCATCTGCTTGCCGCCGAAGCTGGCAAGGCTGAGCAGGCGGGGCGAGAAGCCGGACGTCGCGAAGCCCGCGTCGCGCTTCATGAATGGCGTCAGATCGGTGCCGATGCCGCGTTCGGCCAGCACACGCAGCCGGTTCAGACCGATGAAGCTGACATCAGGCATTTCTGGCGAGCCGGCCTCGCGCAGCATGAGCTGCAGCCCGTCCTCATAGGTCGGCGAGGGGCTGGCAAAGGTAATCTTCACATCCGGGTGCTGGCGCATATACTCGGTCGAGATCTGGTCCATCACCGACTTGAAGAAGCCGGGCATGGGATAGTGCACCGTAATCTCCATCGGTGCCGCGACGGCGGGCAGCACCGATGCCGCGAGCAGTGCCGCGACGGCAAGCAGGTTTCGTTTCATGTAGGTATCTCCTTTGTGGAACGGATCAGCCCTTGAGCCCGGTCATGGTGACGCCTTCGATGAACAGGCGCTGGGCGAACAGGAACAGCAGCACGAGCGGGAGGGTAATGATGACGGTCGCGGCCATCAGGGCGCCATAGTCGTCGCCCGCCTCGGCTGCGCGGAAGAACAGCAGGCCGAGCGGCGGCGTCGCCAGCCCGGTTTTGGTGATGGCGATCAGCGGCCAGTAGAGATCGTTCCAATGCGCGATCACCGAGAAGATCGCGAAGGCCGAGGCGGCGGGCCAGGCGTTTGGCAGAATGATGCGCCAGACGATGGCCGCCTCGCTTAGCCCGTCGCTGCGGGC
>JAYTQP010000344.1:0-2677 GCA_043746675.1 Rhodospirillales bacterium
TGCTATGCGTTCTGGCTCAACGGTAAAAAGTGATGTTGGTGTATTTGCTACATAATACCGGTTGCAACATCGGCGCAGGCCCCTTCTTCGATGACCCGAGACTCTTGCCTAAAAGTTATGGGGTCAAGGGGGCTTCTGCCCCCTTGCGGGTCCAGGGCAGCGCCCTGGCCTTACTTTCTTTCTCCACCTACCACCCATTCACCCGCGGCCAGATGGCCAGCACAATGTCGGCGCCATCGACGACGTAGTAGCGGTCGTGCGCGGCGGCGGTGAGGCAGGCGTGATTGGGGGCGATGCGGAGTTTGCTACCGATCGGCATGGTGGGCGGTTCGGTGTTTGGGTCGAGGTCGATGATGCCGTGTTCCTGGTTGGCGCGGGTGACAAGGCTATGGCCGAGGGTTGGGTTGGCGTTGATATCGAGCGCGAGGCCGAAGCCGTAATCTTGCGGGGCGGTTTGGGTGGAGCGGTCTTTGGACAGCGCGATGGCGCCGGCGTCGATCAGGATGCGATTTTCTTTCGGGCGGCGGCCGATGACGCTGGTGAGCACCGTGAGCGCGAGCGAGGTTGGTTTCAGCGTGCCGATCTGCATTTGGAACAGGTCGCCGAACATATAGACGCCAGGGCGGGTTTCGGTCACGCCGTCGAGGGTGGTGGCGTGCAGCGCGGTTGGGCTGCTGCCGACCGAGATGATCGGCGTGGCGAAGCCGGCTGCATGGAGGCGGGCGACGGCCTGCAGGGCGGTTTGCCGCTCGGTTTCGGCGATGATCTGGATTTCGGGGATGGAGCGGCCGGCGTAGGAATGTCCGGCGTGGGTGAGCACGCCGGCGAAGTGTGGGCCGAGGCGGGCGGCGATATCCAGCAGGGCTGGGTCGTCCGGTGCGAGACCGCCGCGGCCTTCGCCGCAATCCAGTTCGATCAGGGTGTTGGGTGGTTGTGGCTGGCTGGCGATGGCGGTGGCAACATCGCGGTCGTCGGTGATAACGATGATGCTGGCGCCGGCAGCGTTCAGCTTTGCGACCTCGGCCAGTTTTTGTGGGGTGACAGCGACGGCGTAGAGGATATCGTAGATGCCGTGGGCAGAAAAATATTCCGCTTCCGCCAGGGTGGAAACGGTGATGCCGCCGACCACGGCATCTTGACTGGCCATGGCGAGGGTGGCGACGTCGGCCGATTTGGCGGTTTTCATGTGCGGGCGCAGCGCGACGCCGTGGCGGGCGACGGCGCGGGACATGATGTCCAGGTTGCGTTGCAGGATGCCGCGATCGAGCACCAGGCAGGGGGTGGGCAGGTCGTCGAGGGTCACAGCACAATTCCCAGCAGTTCGGCGATTTTTTGGGTGGCTTTCAGGCCGCTGCCGGTTAGCACCAGCACGGTGGTTTCACCGGGTTTGATGGTGCCGGCAGCAACAAGCCGGTTGAAGGCGGCGGCTGCCTGCGCGGCGGTTGGTTCTACATAGACGCCCATGCCGGCTAGTTGCCGGGTTGCGGCGATGATGTCGGCCTCCGGCAGCAATATCGCGCCGCCCTGGCTGGCTTGCAGGGCGGCGCGGACTTCCGGCAAGCGGATCGGCGCGGCGATGGCGGTACCTTCGGCGATGGTGGGGCGAACCGGCGCGGCGGGCAGGCCCAGGCTGGCGCGGGCGATCGGGCCGCAGTTTTCCGGCTGGGCGGCGAAAATGCGCGGCAGGCGGGCGATCTGGCCGGCGCGCAGCAATTCGGAAAACCCGATGGCGCAGCCCAGCACGTTCGATCCGGCGCCGCAGGGAACAATCAAATTGTCCGGCGCACGAAAGCCGAGGTCCTCCCATAGCTCGTAGGCCAGGGTTTTGGTGCCGTGCAGGAAGAACGGATGCCAGTTGTGGCTGGCGTAGAACAGGGCGGCGGCGCGGGCTTCGGCGGCATCCGAGGTCGCCTGACGGTTGCCGGGAATAAGTTCGACGGTGGCGCCGGCGGCACGCATGGCCACGGTTTTGGCCGGGCTGGTGCTTTCCGGCGCCATGATGGTGGCGGCCATGCCACCGGCCGCGGCGTAGGCGGCGACGGCGGCGCCGCCATTGCCGGAACTGTCTTCCAGCACGGACTGCACGCCTTGCTGGCGCAGCAGCGACAGCATGACGCTGGCGCCGCGATCCTTGAAGCTGCCGGTTGGCATGAACCATTCGCACTTCAACAGCGCGGTCGCACCGGCGATTTTGCGTTCGATCAGCGGCGTGCAGCCTTCGCCCATGGTGATCGGCGCCGGGCAGGCCATTGGCAACGCGGCCTGGAAGCGCCACAGGCTGCGGGTGCTGGTTTCGATATCGGCCCGCCCGATTCCCGGCAAATCAGTCAGAAACAGCGGCGCACGATTGTCCCCGCACCAGCGCGGCGCGTCGAGCGGGTAAGTACGGGCGGAACGGGGATCGAGATAGGCTGTGCTCATGCGCCTAGGCTGACGTCACGGCCGGTTTTGGTCAACCATCCGGCCCCAACGGCAGGCTAAGTAATGAAAGTTTTTTGGTTCTTTTTTTCAAAAAAGAACTGCTTAAAGCGAAGCGCTTCTTTTTGAAAAAAGAAGCAAAAACTTTTTATGACTTGGTGCTGTGCTAGCCGAGTAGCCATTCCGCGTTGCTGGCTTGGGCGATGGCTTTGACTTTGGCGAGCAGGTTGGCGCCGACCGGGATGCCTTCCTGCAGGCG
>JAYTQP010000345.1:0-7725 GCA_043746675.1 Rhodospirillales bacterium
AAATTTTGTTCCGTGCTCAACTGCGCCGCGAGCGCCGCATTGCGCTCGGCCTCGGTGGTGGCGCGCACCGCGGCGTCCTTCACCTGGCGTTCGAGATCGTCGCGCAGGGCGATCAGCGCCTTGGCCTGATCCTGCAAGCGGGCGAGGTCGGACAGTCGGGCCGCCAGGGTGTCGCGATTGATCTGCACGGACTTGTCGAGCGCGTCCTGCTGGCGCTGCATTTCCATCTGCCTTGCCTGTGCTTCGGCCAACCTTGCCTGCGTCGCAGCGAGGGCGCGGGCGGTGGTGATGAGTTTGGCCGAGGTCTCCGCCGCCGCAGTGGCGGACTGATCGGATTGGCGGGCGTTGTCGCCAATTTGCGCCTGCAACTGATCGTTGCGGGTTTGCTGCGCCTGCATCCGCAGTTCGCTATCGGCCAGTTTGGCCGATAGCCGGTCGCGGTCGCGGCCGAGCTCGTCGCGCTCGGCCAGGGTGCGCGCTTGCAGGCTGCGCAGGGCGGTCAGTTGCTGGCCCAGCGTGTCGCGCGCGACCGCCGCGGCGGTGAGGTCGCGGTTCAGCCCGGCAACCGATAATTTCAGCTCGGCGGTGCGGCCTTTTTCCAGGGACAGCATGTCGGTCAGTTCGGTCAGTTGGCGGTTCACCCGGTCCAGCGCCCGGTCGCGGCCGGACAATGCCAGTGACAGGAAGGCTTGCCCGAGGATGAACACCAGCAGCACGAAGATGATCACCATCAGCAGGGTTGACAGCGCATCGACATAGCCGGGCCAGGCGTTCATCTCGCCTTGGCCGCCATTGCCGCGCCGTCGCAGTGCCATCGGCTACGCGCCGCTCATCGCGGCGCGCTCTCGGCGATCGCGGCGATGGTGCGGGTGAGGATCTTGATCTCGTTGCGCAGTTCGGCGGTGGATTGTGTCCGGCCCTGCTCGGTTTCGCTGATCATCCGCTGCACGTAGAGTTCGATGTTGCGCAAATGCGCGCGCGCCACGTCGTCGCCGGACTTGTCGCCCAGCCGCTGCAACGCCGGCCCCAGGGTTGCCTGGCTTTCCGCCAGTTTCAGCATGAGTTGCTGATTGGTGCGCATGGTTTCGGCCAACTGCCCGAGCTTTTCGGTCAGCGCCAGGATGGCGTTGGTGCCCTCGCGCCGATCGTCTTCGCCGCGCGCCAGGGTGCGCTGCAGGCCTTCCATATTCTCGGCGGTCTGTTCCAGCAGTGCCTGCACGTAAATCGGCACCGAGCCGCCTTCGCCGTCGCCGCCGAGCACGCCGGAGGACAGCCTGGTCAGCCCGGCCAGCCATTCTTCCAGTTCGTTATAGAAACGGTTCTGCGCCTGTCCGGCGGTCAGATCCAGGAAGCCCAGCACCAGCGACCCGGACAGGCCGAGCATGGATGCCGAAAACGCCGTGCCCATGCCGCGCAACGGCTTGGCCAGCCCGCCCTTCAACTGCTCGAACAGCGCATTGATGTCGCCGGTGCCGACCGACATCGAGCCGATCACATCGGAGACCGCGCCGACGGTCAGCAGCAGGCCCCAGAAGGTGCCGAGCAGGCCGAGGAAAATCAGCAGCCCGATCATGTAGCGCGACAGTTCCCGGCTTTCGTCGAGGCGGGAGGCGATCGTGTCCAGCAAGGCCCGGCCGGCTTGCGGCGACAAGGTGAAACGCTCGGCCGCCGCTTCGCCGCGCTCGCTGGTCCGGGTCGCCAGCATGCGTGCCATCGGCGCCAGCAGCCGCGGGGCCAGGGCGCCGGTCATGCGGCCGCGATTGCGCTGGAAGGTTTCCAGCCAGGCGACTTCAGGGCTGAGCCGCCCCACCTGGCGCAAGTTCCAGCCGATGCCGACGGCCGCCACCAGCGAAATCAGGCTGTTCAGAAACGGATTGGCGACGAAGGCAGCGACCAGCGTGTTGGACAGCAGGCCGACGACAATGCCGATCGCCACCAGGAAGCCCAGCATCCGCAGCAGAAATACGGTCGGCCGGGTCATTCGATCTCCGTTAGGGCTTGGCGGGTTGAGGTTTGGCGGGTTGAGGTTTGACCGGTTGGGGAGGGCCGGGTTGCCCCTGAACCGCAAGATCGACCCGATCGGGCGCATCGTCGTCGTCGGCCGGTGCCGCCAGCGATCTTACCGGCGCCGCCAACGATCTTAGCAGGATCCGACCAGATGCTACCCCTGCATTTATCAGCACCGCGCGCACATTCAAGCCGCGCGACAATGACAAACGCCGCGCGGCTGAACTGTCATCTGGCTTGCCGGCGGCGGAGGCCGCCAGATCGAAGCGGGCATCGGCCGGCACGCTGTGCGCCAAGGCGCGAATGGCCCGTTCGGTGGTCGGGTTCAGATCGGCGCGTGCGGCACCGAATGTCACCCGCAGCCCGGTACCGATGGCGCTTGCGGTGCCGGGCGCATCGGCGGCGATGCGCAGTGGCGGCGGGGGAGGGGGCGGCCGCGTTGGCACCATGATCGGCGGCGGGATCACCGGTGGCGGCGGCGGAAGCTTGGGCATATCGGGGGCGGTGACGGGGCCGGCGGCCGACGCGACGGCGGGTTGCGCCGTGCCGAGCGGTGCGATGGCAGGCGCAGCCGGCGGTTTGGTTGGAATGTCCGTCATTGCCGGGCGCGGTTGGGCATGCGGCAGATCGCGGCGAGGAGGCTGCGCCTGGGCCGGCACCGTCAGGCCAAGCAGGCATACAAGCGCGAGGCGCGATCGTGAAAAACGGATTTTTTTCATCGGTGAGGCTACCTTAGCCGAGGCATCCACGATGCTCAATCTTGGATTATACCAACCGCCCTAAATGCCGACGCTTCCGGCATTTAGGGCGGTTGGTATTGCGCGCCGGGTTGGCGGGCGGCGGCGCGCCAAAAAAAGGCTTATACCAAACGCCGTTGATCCATTCTTCATGGGGCAACAGTGAAGGCGGTTGGTATTAGACCGCAGCGGATTTCGCCGTCGCCACCCCGTCCGCTACCGCCGCCATCAGCACCGGGTGCATATGCGGATTGGCCGCCACCACATCGCCGGCGGCACGCGGATCGCCGCCATCCGGGTCGGTGGCGTAGCCGCCGGCCTCGCGCACGATCAGCAGCCCGGCGGCGATGTCCCACGGTTTCAGGCCAAGCTCCCAGAACCCGTCATAGCGTCCGGCGGCAACCCAGGCGAGATCGAGCGCTGCCGCGCCGAAGCGGCGGATGCCGGCCACTTGCGGCATCAGCGTGGCGAGCGTGCGGGCAAATGCCAGCCGGCGGAGTGGCGCGACAGCGGCGAAGGGAATGCCGGTGGCAAACATCGCCTCGTTCAGATTGCGCCGGGCGGAGACGCGCAGGCGGCGTTCATTGACGAACGCGCCGGCGCCTTTTTCGGCCCAGAACATCTCATCGACCGCCGGTGCGTAGATGCAGCCGGCCTGGGTTTCAAAGCCGCCATCGGGCAGCCGGCGTTCCAGCCCGATGCTGATCGCCCAATGCGGAATGCCGTGCAGGAAGTTCGAAGTGCCGTCGAGCGGATCGACCACCCAGCGCCAGGCCCAGGCGTCGGACCCGGAGGCACCGGATTCCTCCATCAGAAACGCGTAGCCCGGGCGTGCCTTGTCCAGGTCGGTTTTGATCGATTGCTCGGCCCGCAGATCGGCCGCGCTGACGAAATCGCCCGGGCCCTTGATGCTGACCTGCAACTGCTCGACTTCGGAGAAATCGCGCAACAGCCGCTTGGCCGCGCGTTGGGCGGCGTTCTGCATCACCACCATATGCGGGGAAAGCCGGACCGCCATCGTCGCTATCCCTTGAACCGCTCCATGTAGGTGCCGTCCTCGATGCGGACGACGATGCGTTCCCCGGTTTCGATGAACGGCGGCACCATGCATTTCACCCCGTTGGACAGCCGTGCCGGCTTGTAGCTGCTGGCCGCGGTCTGGCCCTTGACCACCGGATCGGCCTCGACGATTTCCAGCACCACGCTGGTCGGCAGCATGATGCCGACCGGGTCGCCTTCGACCAGATCGAGCACCACTTCCATGTTGTCCTGCAGGAACGGCGCCTGATCGCCCAGGATGGCCACCGGGACCATGCGCTGCTCGAAGGTTTGCGGGTCCATCAGCACCAGGTTTTCGCCATCGGTGTAGGAGTAGTTGTATTCCTGCTGTTCGGTTTGCAGCCGTTCCACGGTGTCGGCGGTGCGCCAGCGTTCGTTGGTTTTGTTGCCGGTTTTGAGGTCGCGCATTTCCACCTGGATGAAAGCGCCGCCCTTGCCGGGGGTGATGATCTGCTGCTTCAGCACGGTCCAGCGGCGACCATCATGCTCGATCACCTGGCCGGCGCGGATCAAATTGGCCTGCTGCTTCATCGCTCGGGACTCTCGTATCATGGATCAAGGGTAAGGGCGCGGTGTCTAGACCGAGTTGCCGGTGCCGGCAAGATCAGGCGATTCCGGCCGCAACCGCCGTTCGCGCCAACCTTACGCGGTGCCAGGCGACCAGCGCCAAGGCCACCAGGATCGGCGGGATGATCGCCGAATTGACCACCGTCCAGCCGCCGAGATGCTGCAGCGCGCCCGACGAGAGCGCGGTGAGGGTGACCGTGCTGAACACGATCAGATCGTTCATCGCCTGGGCCTTCACGCGCTCGGTGGGGTCGTGGGCGGTGGACAGCAAGGTGGTGGCGCCGACGAACATGAAGTTCCAGCCGAGGCCGAGCAGGCTGAGGGCGACGAAGAAGTTCATCAACACCGGCGCCCCGAAGGACAGCGCGGCACAGGCGATGCACAGCACCCCGCCGGCGATGATCACCCGATGCACGCCGAAGCGCTGGATGATCCGCCCGGTGAAGAAGCCGGGCGCGAACATGGCGAATGCGTGGGCGCGGATCACGTCGATGCCATCGTTCACCGCGAAACCGCAGGCCATCATCTGCAACTGCGTCGTGGTCATGATCAGGTTCATGCTGCCATAGGCGACCATGCCGGCGACCACGGCGGTGATGAAAGCGGGGCGGGCGAGGATGGTGCCGATCGAGGTCGGCACCCGCGCCCGTGGCGGTGGCGGCGGCAGGTTCACGATCGCCAGCAGAACGATGGAAATGATCGGCAGCAGCGCCGTCGCGGCATAGGTGCCGAGGAACAGAATTGGTGCCAGCATATTTTCGGTGTGCTTCACCAGTTCCGGTCCGAGCAGGGCGGAGAGCACGCCGCCGGCCATCACCAGCCCGATCGCCCGCGCCCGTGCGGCAGGATCGGCCACCTCGGCGGCGGCGAAACGATAATGCTGGCCGATGCCGAAGCCGATGCCCATGGGCAGCGAGCCGACGCAGAACAGGGTGAAATTGCCGGTCAGAACCGCATCGAACAGCATGCCGCAGCCGAGCAGCGCGCTGAGGTTGCCGACGATGAAGCCGGCGCGGCGGCCGAGTTTGGCAAACATGATGCCGGCCGGAATGGAGGCCGCCATGGTGCCGCCCATCTGGATGGCGAAGGGCAGGGTGGCCAGCGCCTTGTCGGTCGCCAGCGCGTAGCCGACCAGCGAGGACATCGAGACCTGGGCAATGCCGGACGCATTGATCAGCGCCTGGCAGAAGAACAGGATCCAGACATTACGGTTCATGCAAAGTGACTCCAGCCGCCTGATGGCAGCGTCATCGCGTGTCCATCCCCGCCGATAACCGTGACACGCGCCGGGCCGGGCCGGAAGGTGCCGATGCGGGTGACCGCAATGCCGGTCGCGCGGGACACCGAAGCCAGCGCCGCTTCCCGCGCGGGTGGGACCGCGAACAGCAATTCGTAATCATCGCCGCCGGTCAGGCATAAAGCGAGCCGATCCACGGCCCGCGCGGACGGGGATAGCGGCACATCGGCGGCGATGATCTCGCCGGCCAGCCCGGCGGCGCGGCAGAGATGGCCGAGGTCCTGCACCAGCCCGTCGGACACATCCATCGCCGCATGGGCGATGCCATGCAGCACCTGGCCAAGCCCGAGCCGCGGCTGCGGGAGCCGGTAGCGATCCGCCAGATAGCCGCCCGGATCGGCAATTTCTCCGCGTGCCGCCAGCAGCCCGAGTGCGCCGTCGCCGATCGTGCCGCTGACCCAGATGCCGTCACCGGCCTGCGCGCCGGCGCGACGCAGCGCCTGCCCGGGTGCGACGGTGCCGAGGATGGTCAGGGACAGCGAAACCGGCCCTGGCGTGGCGGTGGTATCGCCGCCGAGCACGGACAGGCCGAACGCCGCCTGATCCAATGCCAGCCCGGCGCTGAAGCCGGCGAACCAGGCGTCTGGCGTGGCGCGTGGCACCGAAACCGTCATCAGATAGCCGAGCGGCGTTGCCCCCATTGCCGCCAGATCGGACAAATTGGTTCGCAGCAGCTTGCGGCCAACCAGATCGGGCGGATCGGTGGGGAGAAAATGCACGCCCTCCACCATCGCGTCGGCGGCGATTACCAGGTCGCGCCCGGTCGGCGGGGCGAACACCGCCGCGTCATCGGTGAGATCGAGCGCGCCGGGGCCGGCGAGGGGGCGAAAATGCCGCGCGATACGGTCGAACTCGCCCGGCAACGGCAGGTCGGCCGGGGTCATTTGGCGTTACGCGATCGCGGCGCCGGCGAATTCGCCTGGGCGCAACTGGCGTGCCAACTTGTCCAGCACGCCGTTGATCATGCCGGGCTCGTCGCCTTCGAGAAAGCCGCGCGCCACATCCATGTATTCGTTGATGACGACGCGGACCGGGGGACCGTCGGCCATCCATAGTTCCGCCGTGCCCGCCCGCAGCGCCGCGCGTAACACCGGATCGAGCCGGCCGAGCGGCCAGTCGGCCGAGAGTGCGCCGGCGAGCAAGGCGTCGATTTCGGGCTGGCGGGCGGCGGTCGCTCGGACGATCCGCCCGAACAGCGGCACGTCGGCATCCGGCGTGCGGCCGTCCTCGTAGCTGTCGGTGCCGGCGCCGAGCCGGTGGGCGATGAATTCGGTGATCACCGCTTCCGTCTCGATCCCGGATTGTTCCGCCTGGAACAGCGCCTGCACCGCGGCGAGGCGGGCGGAGGTGCGCGGGCGTTGTCCTTTAGACATCAGGCAGCGCCCAGCCGGCGGGCGGCATTGATCTGCACCAAGGTGGCCGCCGCCGCCTCCGCACCCTTGTTATGGCCGTCCGCACCGGAGCGCGCGATCGCCTGATCTTCGCTATGCACCGTCAGCAGGCCGTTGCCGATGCACAGCGCGCCGTTCAGCGCCACCCAGGTCAGCCCGGCCATCGCTTCGCGGCAAACATGGTCGTAATGATCGGTTTCGCCACGCACCACGCAGCCGAGCGCGACGTAGCCGTGATAGGCCCGCGTGCCTTTTTCAGCCAGCCGGATCGCGCTCGCCAATTCCAGCGCCCCGGCGATATCCAGCAAATCGTAGGTCGCGCCGGCTTCGCGCAGCATACGGATCGCGCCGTCGCGCAGCCCATCGACGATCTGGGTGTAGTAGGGCGCGCGCACGATCAGGAGATGCGGGGGCGGTCCCTGGACCACAGGCGCTTTCGGCATTGGCGCGTCGGCGGTGCTCATTTGAGCGGGCCCAGCGGCCGTGTGTCGACGATGTTCAGGCCGTAGCCATCCAGCCCGATCAAGGTGCGGGCGGTGTTGGACAGCAGCACCATGTCGCGCACGCCAAGGTCGAGCAGAATTTGCGCGCCGATGCCGTAATCGCGCAGTTGCGCCGGCGGCGCCGCGCCGTCCTCCAGCTTGGCCAGCCGCTCGGACAGCGTGGT
>JAYTQP010000346.1:0-4497 GCA_043746675.1 Rhodospirillales bacterium
TCCGCCGACCGGCCCGACCCGCCGGATCAGTTGCTCTTCTGCGCGTAGGCTGCGGCGGTAGGCCACCCAGGCCAGGCTGAACGGCACCCAGCAGAACACCAGCCGCAGGGCTGCGTCATGCCAGTCGATCTGCACCCAGAACCCACATAAGCCGGCGATCACATAAAGCAGTTCGACTGCCGCGCCCAACGCGAACACGCTCGCCAGCAGAAACGCCGGCGCCGGCGCGCCCCAGCCACGCGGCGGCAGCCCCAGCCGATCGGAAATTTCCAGCACCACGAAAATAGCAAATCCGGTGCCGACGAAGGCGATGATGAACGGCTGGTCGTCGAACGGACCATCCAGCCAGGGGCTGGTAAGTATACCCAGCAATGCTGGGGCGGGAACCACCACCAGCAATAGCAAGATCGCGCGGACAAGCCTCGCATGACGACGACACCAAATCAGCACGGTCAGCAGCCTTTCGAACCATGCCGATGATGTCGCGCGAGAAACTAATATGCAACTAAAAACCCCAGGCTGAAAACCCCGCGCTCCCGCATGCGCTTGCGCACGCCGGCTTGCACATGCCAGTTGCGCGCTCCTCGCATTTCCCGCATCGTCCGGCTAACAAGTCAGGAAGGAGCCTCATTCATGCCTCATATACTGTCGCGTGCCATGCTTGCTGCGGGCCTCGCGTTCGGCGCACCTATCGTCGCGCATGCCTCCGACCTCGTGGTCGCGGTGTCCGACAACGTGATCGGGCTCGATCCGCAGGACCTGAACGACAATATTTCCCAGGCCGCCGCCCGGCTGACCCATGAAGGCCTGTTCAAACTCGACCGCGACATGAAAGTCACCCCGGCGCTGGCGGAAAGCTTCGAGGCAAATCCCGAAGCCACCCAGTTCGTCTTCCATCTCCGCCACGGCGTGGCCTTCCCCGACGGCACCCCGTTCGACGCCAGCGTGGTGAAGTTCAGCTTCGATCGCGGCGGCAATCCGGCCAACAACCTCAAGCGGCAGTCGATCTACGTGATGATCGACCATACCGATGTGGTCGATCCCTACACCGTCAAAGTAACCCTGAAATATCCGTTCGGCGCCTTCCCGGCCGACCTCGCCCATCCCGGCGCGATGATCGTCAACCCCAAGCTGGTCGCCCAATGGGGCAAGGATTTCACCCGCCATGCCACCGGCACCGGGCCGTACGAACTGGTATCCTGGGAAGCGGATACCTTGAAGCTGAAGAAAAACCCGCATTATCGCATCGCCGGCCTGCCGAAAATCGACACGCTAACCTACCGCAGCGTGTCCGAAAACGGCACCCGCCTGGCCATGCTGCAAGCGGGTGAGGCGCAGTTCATCCTTCCGGTGCCACCGGAAATGATCAAGCTTCTGGCAAAGAACTCGAAGATTGTGCTGTTCGACAAGCCGTCGCTGCTCAGCCTGTTCACCACTATGAACAACGCCAAAAAACCGTTCAGCGATATCCGCGTGCGCACCGCGATGAACCTCGCGGTCGACAAAGCGGCCTACCGCAAGGTGATCTGGAGCGGCTACGCCGACGAGCAATATTCGCCGATGGCACCAGGGATCGATTACTACACCAAGCTGGCGCCCTGGGGTTACGACCCGGCCAAGGCAAAAGCACTCCTCGCCGAAGCCGGCTACCCCAACGGGTTCGAAGCAACCATTACCGGCACCCCGGCCACCCTGTCCAAGCGCACGATGGAATTCCTGCAACAGCAGATGGCCGCCGTCGGCATCAAGCTGAAGGTCGAAGTGCTGGAGGCCGGCGTGCTGACCGCCAAGCTCTACACCAACCCGGCGCCGGAAACCGCCACCATCCAGATGCTGCAAACCGGCTGGTCGACCTCCACCGGCGACGCCGATTGGGCCATCCGCCCGTTCCTGTGGGGCAAGGGCTTCCCGCCGGTGCTCAACAACTTCGCCTACTATAAAAACAAGATCGTCGATGACGCCATCGAGGCCGGGCTGAGTACCATCGATCCGGCCAAGCGCCGCGCCGCCTACGCCACCGCCCAGGCACAGGCCTGGAAAGACGCGCCGCTGATATTCCTCGGCCAGGCGCATAATCTCGCCGCCTATTCGGTCAACCTGAAAGGCGCCACCGTCCGGGGCGACGCGCAGTTCAACCTGGATGACGACGCAACCCTGAATTGATCTAATGCCCGGACTTAACTAGTGCCGGACTTATCTGATGTTTGAATATCTGCTGCGGCGGCTGGCAGGCACCATTCCGGTACTGCTGGCCGTCAGCCTGTTCGTGTTCGCCTTCGTGCATCTGCTCCCCGGCGACCCGGCCCGCATGGTCGCCGGCCCGGAAGCCTCCCAGGCCCAGGTCGAAGGGGTGCGCGCCGAACTGCTGCTCGATCGGCCGCTATGGGAACAATACGCCAGATATCTCAACCAGATGGCGCATTTCCAGCTCGGCCGCTCGATCAAAACGCATGAGCCGGTTGCGGTGATGATCGGCCAACGCTTCATGCCGACCTTCTGGCTGACCTTGGTGTCGATGGTCTGGGCGGTCATCGTGGGCGTCGGCCTCGGCGTGCTCTGCGGCGTCAAACGCGGCGGCTGGGAAGACCGCGCGGCCGCCGTCGCTGCCATCCTCGGCATTTCCTTCCCTAGCTTCTGGCTCGGGCTGCTGCTGATCGACCTCTTTTCGGTCCGCCTCGGCTGGCTGCCCACCGGCGGCTATGGCGGCTGGACCAGCTTCATCATGCCCGCTTTCACCCTCGGCAGTGGGGTCGCCGCGGTGATGGCGCGCTTCACCCGTTCCGCCTTCGTGGAAGTTGCCGCCGAGGACTATGTGCGCACCGCGCGCTCCAAAGGCGTGCCGGAACAAGGCGTGATCTGGACCCACACGTTGCGCAACGCCCTGATCCCGGTGATCACCCTGACCGGGCTGCAATTCGGCTTCCTGCTCGGCGGCGCCATCGTGGTGGAAACCGTGTTCGCCTGGCCCGGTCTCGGCCGGCTGCTGATCGATAGCGTCAGCTTCCGCGACTACCCCGTCATCCAGGCGGAAATCCTGCTGTTCGCGCTGGAATTCGTGCTGATCAACCTGCTCGTCGATCTGCTCTACGGCCTGGTGAACCCGGAGATACGGCTGAAATGAGCGCGACCATCATCACCGCCAGCCAATCCGCCATTCGATCTCCGATTGCTGAATTCTGGCGCCGCTTCAAACGCCAACGGGTCGCGCTACTCTCCCTCATCGTCATCATCGTGCTGATTGCCGCCGCCTTCCTCGCCCCCTGGATCGCCCCCTACGATCAGGCCACCCCCGATTACGACGCCCTGCTGGAAGGGCCGAGCTGGGCCCACCTCGCCGGCACCGACAGCTACGGCCGCGATATCCTGTCGCGCATGATCTGGGGCGGCCAGGTCTCCCTCACCGTCGGCTTCCTGTCCGTGCTGCTCGGCTGCCTGATCGGCGTTTCCCTCGGCGTAATCAGCGGCTTCTTCGGCGGCTGGCTCGATGGGCTGATCATGCGGATCATGGATGTCATGCTCGCCTTCCCCGGCATCCTGCCTGCCATCGCCGTGGTCGCCATCCTCGGCCCCGGCATCGTCAATGTGATCTACGCCATCGCCATCTCCGCCGTGCCGGTCTTCGCCCGTCTGGTCCGTGGCACCACCCTCGCCCTCAAACAAACCCTCTACGTCCAGGCATCCCGCAGCATCGGCGTCTCCCGCACCAAACTCATGCTGCGCCATATCCTGCCCGGAACCCTGCCCGGCGTGATCGTCTATGCCTCCCTCCGCATGGGAACCTCCATCCTGACCGCCGCCGCACTCTCCTTCATCGGCCTCGGCGCCCAACCGCCCAGCCCGGAGTGGGGCGCCATGCTGTCCGACGGCCGTAGCTACCTCGGCGTCGCCGACCACATCACCATCTTCCCCGGCCTCGCCATCCTCATCACCGTGCTCGCCTTCAACCTCCTCGGCGACGGCCTGCGCGACGCACTGGATCAGAAGCTGCGATGATGGAAGCAAGCAAGTCCAGGGCAGCGCCCCCGCCTTACTTTCTTCAACGCCGGAGTTTCCGATGCGCGCGCGTGACCTGGGCCTTGGCTGTGGGAAGCTGCCGGTGGGGCCGCGGAATGCGATCACCGATGTGCCTGGGGTGTTGGTGGGGCATTGCACGATTGTTACGGGGGATATTTGCACTGGGGTGACGGCGGTTCGGCCGCACGGCGGGGATGTTTTTCGGGACAAGCCGGTGGCGGCGGCGGAGGTTTTGAATGGGTTCGGCAAGTCGATCGGGTTGCTGCAGATCGAGGAGTTGGGGCAGTTGGAGACGCCGATTTTGCTGACCAACACATTTGCGGTTGGCGCCTGCGCGAATGCGTTGATCGGGCGGGCAATTCGGGACAATCCTGGCATTGGCCGGCGGACGACGACGGTTAATCCGCTCGTCTGCGAGTGCAACGATGGGTATTTGAACGACATTCAGGCGATGGCGGTCACCGAGGCGCATGCGTTGGCGGC
>JAYTQP010000347.1:0-4647 GCA_043746675.1 Rhodospirillales bacterium
CATATTCCGGTGGCGGTGCTGCTGTCCCAACGACTGATCGGCGCGAAGGTGTGGACCAAATGAGCGGGGGAAATCTGGATCGCCGCGCGGTTGCGGCAAAACTGGTCGCCGGCGCCGATGCCGCGCCGGGCGGACCGATGCTGGTGGTGTGTGGGCTGGGGTCGGCGGTCTACGACATCGGCGCGGCCGGCGACCGGGCGGAGAATTTCTATTTGTGGGGGGCGATGGGCGGGGCGGCGATGATCGGGCTTGGCCTGGCGTTGGCGCAGCCGACCCGGCGGGTGCTGGTGGTGACCGGGGATGGCGAGGCGCTGATGGGGATGGGCGCCTTGGCGACCGTGGCCGCGATGGCACCGGCCAATCTGGCGGTGGTGGTGCTGGATAACGGTCAGTTTGGCGAAACCGGGCACCAGCGCAGCCACACCGGGTTGGGCACCGACCTTGCCGCGGTGGCGGCAGCCTGCGGCTGGCGCACGACGTTGACGGTGGATGACATGGCGGGGGTGGATGGGCTGGTGGCGCGCTTGCAGCGGGAGGCGCTGCTGGCGGTGATCCGGATTTCCGCCGCCGAGGTGCCGCGCTTCCTGCCGCCGCGCGATGGTGCGCTGCTGACGCGGCGGCTGCGCGACGCGATCGGGGTGCCGCCGGATTGATTGCGGACGATTGGCGCACGCCGGGTTCTATGCGATTTGACAGAATGCGCGGCGCTCGGCGGCTGATGGCGTGAGGATGGCATTGGTGATCACTGTGTTTGTGCGTCGGGTGATGCTGGCTTGGATTTTTCTGCTGCCGGCGTTGGCCAGCGCCCAAACGCCGGCCCCTGCGATCGGCGCGGCACCGGCGGGCATTCCGGTGACGGTCGCGCCCGCCTTGAAGCGCGACGTGCCGATCCTGCTGGGCAATATCGGTTCGGTGCAGGCGTTCCAGACCGCGCTGATCCGGGTGCGGGTCGATGGCACGTTGCAGGAGATCTATTTCACCGAAGGGCAGGACGTGAAAAAGGGCGATCGGCTGGCGCTGATCGATCCGGGTCCCTATCAGGCCGCCTACGATCAGGCGGTGGCGAAAAAAGCCGCCGATGCGGCGTTGCTGGTGAGCGCGCGGCGCGACGTGCAACGGGCGGTCGATCTGTCCAAGCGGCAGTTCGAAACCCAGCAGGTGGTCGATCAGAAGCAGGCGGTGATGGGGCAACTGATCGCCCAGCTCCAGTTCGATGACGCCGGCATTGCCGCCGCCAAGGTCAATCTCGACTACACCAATATCAGCGCGCCGTTCGATGGCCGCGTCGGCATCCGCATCGCCGACCCCGGCAACGTAATCCGCGCGGCCGATCCGGCCGGCGCCGGCATCGTTACCATCGCGCAAATCCATCCGATCGCGGTGATTTTCACCTTGCCGCAGGATATGCTGCCGAGCATCCAGGCGGCGATGGCACTGGCGGCATCCAGCGGCGGCAGGCTTGCGGTGTTCGCCGCCTCGGCGGACGGGAAGACGGCGCTCGGCCAGGGGCGCCTGCTGACAACCGACAACACGATCGACGCGACCACCGGCACAATCAAGCTGAAAGCGTCGTTCCCGAACCTGGATAACCGGCTCTGGCCCGGCCAGTTCGTCAACATGAAGCTGGAAACCATGGTGCAAAAAGGCGCCATCACGGTGCCCTCGATCGCCGTGCAGCGGCGCCCGGCCGGGCTGTTCGTCTATAGCGTCAAGTCGGATAATTCGGTGACCGCTGAGCCGGTCGAAATCGGTCAGGATGATGGTCAGAACGCGATTATCACCAAAGGGTTGGCCGAAGGGGCGATGGTGGTCGTGGCCGGCCAGTCGCGGCTGCGTGACGGCACCAAGGTGATCGCGACGCCGGCCAAACCGAATAGCTGACGCGGATATGAAACAGAGGCGGGCGCAGCGCAGATGAGCATCAGTACCCCGTTCATTCGCCGACCGATCGGAACCTCCCTGCTGATCGCAGCCCTGGTGCTGGTGGGTATCGCGGCCTACCCGCTGCTGCCGGTGGCGCCGCTGCCGAACGTCGAATTCCCGACCATTTCGGTCCAGGTGGCGTTTCCCGGCGCCAGCCCGGAGACCATGGCGACCTCGGTCGCGCAGCCGCTCGAGCGGGTGTTCGCGCAAATCCCCGGCGTGGCGCAGATGACCTCGCAGTCGGTGCTCGGCAAAGCCAGCATTACCGTGCAGTTCGATCTCAACCGCAATATCGATGGCGCAGCACTCGATATCCAGTCCAAGCTGACCGCCGCCGCCGGGCAACTGCCGCGCAACCTTCCCAGCCCGCCGACCTTCTACAAGGTGAACCCGTCCGACAGCCCGATCCTGATCCTGGCGGCACAGTCCGACGAGATGGACCTGATCACGGTCGACGACTATACCGACAACATCCTCGCTCAGCAGATTTCCACCATCGCCGGCGTGAGCCAAGTGTTCATCGGCGGCGAGCGCAAGCGTGCGGTGCGCGTGCAGGTTGACCCGGCGCGGCTGGCGGCGATGGGCCTGACGATGGAAGACACGCGGGCAAGCCTGCTGGCTGCCACCGTCAACAGCCCGAAAGGCACCATCGACGGCACCCTGCGCAGCTTTACCATCTATGCCAACGACCAGATGACCAAGGCATCGGACTATAACAACCTGGTGATCGCCTACCGCAACGGCGCGCCGATCCGGGTGCGCGATATCGGCCGTGCCGTGGATGACGCCGACAACGTGCTGGTGGCCGGCTATCAGAACGGCAAGCCCGGCGTGCAGTTGATCATTTTCAAGCAGCCCGACGCCAACATCATCGAAACCGTCGATAAGATCAAAGCCCAACTGCCGCGGCTGATGGCCTCGATCCCGCCGTCGATCCGGGTCAGCGAGATCATGGATCGCACCCAGACCATCCGCGCCTCGGTGTCCGACGTGCAGCATACGCTGATGCTCACCGTCGGGCTGGTGGTGATGGTGATCTTCCTGTTCCTGCGCAATTTCTGGGCCACCCTGATCTCCAGCGTGACCGTGCCGATCGCGTTGGTCGGCACTTTCGCGGTGATGTATCTGCTGAACTACAGCCTGGATAACCTGTCGCTGATGGCGCTGACGATCGCGGTCGGCTTCGTTGTCGACGACGCCATCGTGATGCTGGAAAATATCTACCGCCATATCGAGGACGGCGAGCGGCCGTTCGATGCCGCCATCAAAGGCGCCGCGGAAATCGGCTTCACCATCATCTCGATCAGCGCCTCGTTGATCGCGGTGTTCATCCCGTTGCTGCTGATGAGCGGCATCATCGGCCGCCTGTTCCGTGAATTCTCGGTCACAGTGTCGATCGCCGTGGTGGTCTCGGCGATCGTTTCGCTGACGCTCACGCCGATGATGTGCTCGCGCTTTCTGCGCCATTCGAGCGGCACCCATAATCTGGCGTACCGGATCGTCGAAAGGTTTTTCGACGCGCTGATCGGCGGCTATCGCCGCACTCTGGATATCGCGCTTCGCTTCCGCTTCATCACCCTGATGTCGTGGGTGGCGACGGTGGCGGTTACCGTCTATCTCGGCATCATCATGCCGAAAGGCTTTTTCCCGGAACAGGATAATGGCGTACTGATCGGTATTTCCGAAGGTGCGCAGGATATTTCCTTCAAGGAGATGGTGCGCCGGCAAGAAATGCTGGGCGCGGTGCTGCTGCGCGACCCTGCGGTTGCCGCCTATTCTTCGACCGTTGGCCCGGGCGTATTCGGCCAGACCGAAAATAACGGCCGCTTCTTCATCTCGCTCAAGCCGTTCGACCAGCGCGATGTTACCGCCCAGCAGGTGGTTGCGCGGTTGCGCGGGCCGCTTTCGAAGATCGAAGGCGCGCAACTCTTCGTCCAGGCCGGCTCGGACATCCGGGTTG
This sequence comes from Rhodospirillales bacterium, assembly GCA_043746675.1. GTDB lineage: Bacteria > Pseudomonadota > Alphaproteobacteria > Acetobacterales > Acetobacteraceae > CAITOL01. The sequence continues at coordinate 3,884 of JAYTQP010000347.1, forward strand.
GCGGCCGGCCGTCGAAAACCCAGTATCAGTACACCTTGCAGGACAGCGATACCGACGAACTCTATAGCTGGTCGCCGAAAGTGCTGGAAAAGCTGCGCAGCCTGCCGGAACTGCGCGACCTCGCCACCGACCAACAGAACGGCGGGACCACCGCCACGCTCACCATCGACCGCGACGCCGCCGCGCGCTTCGGCATCACCACCCAGCAGATCGACGACACCCTGTTCGATGCGCTCGGGCAACGCCAGGTGACGCAGTATTTCACCCAGGTGAACACCTACAAACTGATCCTGGAAGTGCTGCCGGAAATGCAGGGCGACCTTTCGGTGCTGAACAAGCTGTTTGTTCGCTCCAACACCGGCCAGGCGGTGCCGCTGTCCACCTTCGTGAAAGTGGACGCCACCCGGGTCGCCCCACTTTCCATCAGCCACCAGAGCCAGTTCCCGGCGGTGACGCTGTCGTTCAACCTGGCCCAGGGCGTAGCACTCGGCCAGGCGGTCAAAGCGGTTAACCAGGCGATGATCGCGATGGGCACCCCGGTTACCCTGCAAGGCACCTTCCAAGGCACCGCGCAAGCCTTCGCCGCCTCGCTCACCACCATGCCCTACCTGCTCGCCGCCGCGCTGATCAGCGTCTACATCATCCTCGGCGTGCTCTACGAAAGCTACATCCTGCCGGTTACCATCCTATCCACCATCCCATCCGCCGGCGTCGGCGCGCTGCTGATGCTGACCGCGTTCGGCTACGACCTGTCGCTGATCGCG
>JAYTQP010000348.1:0-12693 GCA_043746675.1 Rhodospirillales bacterium
GACGGCGGTGACCGCTTCCAGCGGGTCGGTGGCATGGCCTTCCAGGGTGGTGGTGGCGAACCGGCCGAGCGACAGCATCGCCGCCGCACCGGCCAGCAGGCCGCTCAGCGCGTAAAGGCTCATCAGATGGCCGGCGGTGTTGATCCCGGCGCGCCGGGACGCTTCCGCGTTTGACCCGATCAGGAAGGTATGGCGGCCATAGCGGGTCAGATGCAGCACGACCATGCCGATCACCGTGAACAGGCCCGAAATCAGCACCAGCGCGGGGATGCCGGCGATGCTGCCGGTGCCGATCGCAATCAGCGCCTTCGGCACCGTGCGCACGTCGTTACCATCGGTGATCAGATAGGCCATGCCGAGCGCCGCCCCCATCGAGCCGAGGGTGGTGATCAGCGCCGAAACACGCAACTTGGCCACGCAAAAGCCGTTGAACAGGCCCCAGGCCAGGCCGGTGAGCAGCGCCACGCCGGCGCCGACCGCAACCGTGCCGACGCCGTCGCCGCCGAGCGCTTCCATGGTTTTGGCCGCGGCCACACCGGCGAACACCAGCATCGAGCCGACCGAAAGATCGAACCCGCCGGCGATCATCACGTAGGTCATGCCGATCGAGATCACCAGCAGCACGGAGGCATCAAGGAAAATATTGCGCAGGTTGAAGGTGCTGGCGAAGGTGTCCGGCCGCATGACGGTGAAGAACAGCAGCAACAGGATCAGGATGGCGGTCATGTAAGCGGGCGACGAGGTTGCCGCCGCGCGTAGCCGTCGGCCCAGGCTGGGCGGCGCCAGCACCGCTGGATCGGCCGGCAGGGTCGCGCTGGCGGTCATGCCGCGACCTCTTCCTCGGTTTCGCTGTCCAGTGCGCCGGTCATCGCGCCGACCAGATCCTGCACGGTGATGCCGGCATTGGGCATGCGCGCGATGCGCCGGCCCAGCCGCAGCACCTCGATCACATCGGCAACCTGGATCACGTCGCGCATGTTGTGGCTGATCAGAACCACGGCCACGCCAGTGTCGCGGATGCGGCGGATCAGATCGAGGGTGCGCCCGGTCTGCACCACGCCGAGGGCGGCGGTCGGTTCGTCCATGAACACCACGCTGCGCGCCCACATGATCGACCGGCAGATCGCGACGCTCTGCCGCTGCCCGCCGGACAGGCTGGCGATCGGGGTGTCCATGTCCTTCAGGCTGACCTTGAGGCGCTGGAAGGCGACCAGGCTTTCGCGCCGCATCGCCGCATTGTCGAGAAAGCCGAGGCGGCCGAGCAGGCCGGGCAGCAGTTTTTCCCGGCCCATGAACATGTTGGCGGCTGGGCTGAGGTCCTGCGCGACCGAGAGGTCCTGGTAGACCGTCTCCACCCCGGCGGCGTGCGCGGCGGCGGGCGATCCGAACGATACCTTGCGGCCCTTGATGAAAATCTCGCCAGCGTTGGGGCGGTAGACGCCGCTGAGGATCTTCACCAGCGTGCTTTTGCCGGCGCCGTTATCGCCGATCAGGGCGGTCACCTCGCCGGCGCGGGCGCTGAAATCGGCGCCACGCAGGGCTTCGACATGGCCGAAGCTTTTGGTGATGCCGCGCGCTTGCAGGATCGCATCGCCGGCATTGCCGGGCGCATCGGAATAGGCAGGGCTGTCGGCATCGGAAGCGATGTCGGCGGTCGTGCCCATGAAAATACCCCCCTTGCGCGTTTACGCATTCGAATGCATTGCAGCATACGCGAGGCTGTCACGCGCAATCAAGGGGCAATTCGCGCGCCGCGCCGTCGTCGTAAGAAAGGAAAACCCATGCGGCCGAATACGCTGCGCGCTCTGCACCGCGCCAAAACCCCGATCATCAATGCCTGGCTTTCGATCCCCTCGGCGTACGCCGCCGAAGTGGTGGCGCATCAAGATTTCGATGCCGCAACGGTCGATATGCAGCACGGCATGATGGGATTTTCTGAGGCGGTGGCCATGCTGCAAGCGATCAGCACCACCCGAGCCATCCCGATGGTGCGCAGCCCTGGCCTGGACGGGCCGCAGATCATGCGCCTGCTCGATGCCGGCGCTTACGGCGTGATCTGCCCGATGATCTCCACCCGGGCGGAAGCCGAGGCGCTGGTTTCCGCCTGCCGCTACCCGCCCGCCGGCCGCCGCTCGTTCGGCCCGTCACGCGGCTTGCTTTATGGCGGCGGCAATTATTTCGCCCACGCCAACGATGAGATTCTGGTGCTGGCGATGATCGAAACCCAGCAGGCGCTGGACAATCTGGACGCCATCCTGGACACGCCGGGCCTGGATGGGATTTACGTCGGCCCGAACGATCTTGCCATCGAACTCGGCTGCGCGCCGAAAGCCGAGCACGACAACCCGGCGGTCATCGCAGCGGTCGAACGCGCCCGCGCCGCCGCGGTCAAGCGGGGCAAAATCGCCGGTATTTTCTGCTCGGACGGCCCGGCCGCGCGGATGCGCCTGCAACAAGGCTTCGATCTGGTCACGCCGGGCAACGACGCCGCGATGCTGCGCGGCGCCTTGGCGGCGGCGGTGGCGACGGCGCGGGGCTAAGGCAGCGCCGGCAAATAAGTGCGTCAGCACGCCGGCGAAGCTGCCGCCTAAAGCAAAGACTTAGGGCCCGTCCAACGAACCTGTCCGATACGTTTATGCTCCGTCAGGCCCTAAGTTTTCGCCAGCCCGTTCCCCAACAGCGCCCACACCAGCACGCCTTTCTGCGCGTGCAGGCGGTTTTCGGCGCCGTCGAAGACCACCGATTGCGGGCCGTCGATCACTTCGTCGGTCACTTCCTCGCCGCGATGGGCGGGCAGGCAATGCATGAAAATGGCGTCTTTCGCGGCCTTGGCCATTAGCGCCTGGTTGACCTGATAGGGCGCCAGCAGATTGTGCCGGCTGCTGTGCGGGTCGTCGGACATGCTGACCCAGGTGTCGGTCACCACGCAGCGGGCGCCATCGACCGCTGCGGCCGGATCGCTGGTCAGCTCGATCGTGGCGCCCTGGCTGCGCGCCCAGGCGACCATTTCGGGGTCCGGCTGCAATTCCGGCGGGGTGGCGAGGCGCAAAATGAAGTTGAAGCGCGCGGCGGTTTCGATCCAACTGCGGGCAACGTTGTTGCCGTCGCCGGACCAGGCCACCACCTGCCCGGCGATCGGGCCGCGATGTTCCTCGAAGGTCATCACGTCGGCCATCAACTGCACCGAATGCGACGTGTCGGTCAGCCCGTTGATCACCGGAATGCTGGCGGCGTTGGCCATTTCCATCAGCCTTGCATGGCCGAAGGTGCGCAGCACAATGGCGTCCACATAGCGGGACAGCACGCGGGCGGTGTCGGCGATGGTTTCGCCGCGGCCGAGCTGCATTTCCGTCCCGGTCAGGGTGATCACCTCGCCGCCGAGCTGGCGCATGCCGACCTCGAAGCTGACCCGCGTGCGCGTGCTCGGCTTTTCGAAGATCAGCGCCAGGGTTTTGCCGGTGAGCGGACGCAGCGCATCGCGTCCCCCTGCTTTAGACTGGGCAGCTTTATAGTTGCTGGCGATATCGAGCATCTGGCGCAGGGTGGCGCCGTCGTGATCCTTGATATCGATGAAGTGGCGGGGAGACACTGCCTCCCCGCCCGCCTTCCGGCGGGTTGCGCCGCTCATCTGCGTGTCGTCACTGTGCGGCTTGCGCCGCACTCGGCATCAGGCTGGCCGCCCCGCGTCGCATCATCGCCACCGCTTCGGCGATGTCGCTGTCGTTGATCACCAGCGGCGGCACGATGCGCACCACGTTGTCGCCGGCGGTGACCGTCATCAGCCCCTGGGCGGTGAAAGCGGCTTGCATTTCACCGGCCGGGCCGATGCACTTCAGCCCGAGGATCAGGCCCTTGCCCCGCGCTTCGACGAACAAAGCGGGGAACTCGGCGGCGATTTTCGCCAGTTCAGCCTTCAGCACATTGCCCTTGCGCTCGACCTCGGCGAGGAAGCCGGGTGCCAGGATCACATCCAGCACCGCATTGCCGGCGGTGCAGGCGAGCGGGTTGCCGCCGTAGGTGGTGCCGTGGGTGCCGGGAATGAGGTGCTTGCCGACCGCTTCCTTGGCCAGCACGGCGCCGAGCGGGAAGCCGCCGCCGATGCCCTTGGCGGCCGAGATCACATCCGGCTCGATGTCGGCCCATTCATGCGCAAATAATTTGCCGGTGCGGCCCATGCCGCACTGGATTTCGTCCAGCGCCAGGTAGATGCCGAATTCGTCGCAAGCGGTGCGCAGGCCACGCAGAAAGTCGATATCGGCGCTGCGAATGCCGCCCTCGCCCTGTACTGGTTCAACCATGATCGCCGCCGTCTGGCCGTCGATGGCATCGCGGACCGCGTTCAGATTGTTCATCGGCACGTGCACGAAGCCTTCGACCGGCGGGCCGAAACCTTCGAGGTAATGGTGGTTGCCGGTGGCCGCCAGGGTGGCGAGGGTGCGACCGTGAAAAGCGCCTTCAAAGCAGATGATTTTGTAGCGTTCCGGCTTGCCGTTGGCGAACATCGCCCGGCGCACCATTTTGATCATGCCTTCATTGGCTTCGGCGCCGGAATTGCAGAAGAACACGGTGTCCGCGAAGCTTGCCGCCACCAACCGTTCGGCCAGCATTTCGGCCTGCGGGATCCGATACAGGTTGGAAACATGCATCACCTTGTGCGCCTGTTCGGCGATCGCGTCGGCGAGGTGCTTGTTGCCATGGCCGAGCGACGCAGTGGCGATGCCGGCACCGAAATCGAGGAAACGTCGCCCGTCGGTCGTCCACAGCCAGGCGCCTTCACCCCGCTCAAACGCGAGAGGTGCACGGTTGTAGTTCGGCAACAAAGCGGGGATCATGTCCTGATGGTCCTCGATAAGTCCGCCCGTTGCTTTCAACGGGTCTGGACGGTTCCGGGCTTGCACCGCGATCGCGCCCTTGCGCGGGCGGTTCCGGAAGGAAAGAAGAATGGCCAGACGGCGAACCGCGAGTCAAATATTGTGCCGCAACAAAAGGGAGTTTTGGTGCATAACACGGTTGCGCCGCGGTACAAGGACACGAGCATGGCTGAAAAACCGCTGCCCAAAACCCCCAGCGCGACGCTGCTGCATGATGCCGCCTTGCGCCATCTGGCCCGCTACGCCAGCACCGCGGCGGGATTGCTGCGGGTGCTGAACCGGCGGATCGATCGCTGGGCGCGCGCCACCCAGCCGGAACCCGAAGCGGTCGCCACCGCCCGTGAAGCCGCCCGGCAGGAAATTGCCCGGCTCAGCCGCGCTGGCCTGCTGGATGATGCCGCCTTCGCCGCCATGCGGGCGCAAAGCCTGAGCCGGGCGGGCAAATCCCGCCGCGGCATCGCCGCCCATCTCGCCCAGCACGGCGTGCCGGAACCGCTCGCCCGCGCCGCCTTGCCGGATGATCCGGAGGCCGAATTCGTCGCCGCGCTGGCACTGGCGCGCAAGCGCCGGGCCGGGCCGTTTGCCACCGCCCCGGCCGATCCGGCGCGCCGGCTGCGCGACCTCGCCGCCTTCGCCCGCGCCGGTTTCAGCCAGGAGACTGCGACGCGCGCGCTGCGCACGGAGCGGGAAGACGCCGAAGCTTTGCTGCGGGCATTGCGTCAGGGCCCGCCGGCGTGACAAAAAAAAGGGCGGCGCAGACCGAGTTATCGGTGGTCCGCGCCGCCCATAAGGTGCCACGTTCGACCCGAGGAGACAGGGAACGCGGTGAGGGAGGGAGTCCGAAGCCAGACAAAAGGCTTCAAGGCTCATATAGTGCGGCAATCGCTAGTATCGAGTTAACATCTCCGCGATTGCCTCGAAATCTGGGCGTTTTCGCGTGAAATCTTCGTTAGGAGCCGGCCATGTCTTCTCCGCCGCCCAGGGTTGGTCCGTTGGTTGGGCTGAAGATCGTGGAGCTCGGGCACTACATCGCCGGCCCGTTCTGCACCCGCGTGCTCGCCGACCTCGGTGCCGAGGTGGTGAAGATCGAGCCGCCGGGCGGCGATCCGATCCGTGGCTGGGGCGCGCGGGTGAACGGCCATCCGGTCTGGTTCAGCATCCATGGCCGCAACAAATTATCGGTCGAACTCGACCTCAAGCGCGACCGCGACAGCGCGTTGCGGCTGATCGACCGCGCCGATGTGCTGGTGGAGAATTTCCGGCCCGGGCAGATCGAAAAACTCGGGTTGGGGCCTGCGGTTTTGCATGCGCGCAATCCGCGCCTAGTGATCGCCCGGGTATCCGGCTACGGGCAGGATGGGCCGTATCGGGACAAGCCGGCGTTTGGCGCCATTGGCGAGGCGATGGGCGGCATCCGCCACCTGACCGGCCATCCCGCCGGCAGCAGCGACATGCCGCCGCCGCGCTGCGGGATTTCGATCGGCGACGATCTGGCCGGGATGTATGCGGCGATCGGGCTGCTGTCGGCGGTGTATGAGCGCGATGTGACCGGCACCGGGCGCGGCCGGATTGTCGATGTCAATCTGGTGGACAGTATTCTCAGCCTGATGGAAGGCATGCTGCCGGAATATGCGATCGACGGCCGGGTGCGCCAGCCGGCCGGGGCCGGGTTGCCGACCGCGTCGCCCACCAACACCTATCTCTGCGCCGATGGCCGCTGGCTGTGCGTGGCCGGCAATTCCGACCTGATTTTCCGCCGGCTGATGGCCGCGATCGGGCAGCCCGAGTTGGCCGACGATCCGCGCTATGCCACCAACGCGCTGCGCTGTGCCAACGTGGTCGGGCTGGACGCAACGATTGCCGCCTGGACCCGGACCTTGCCAGCGCGCGACGCCGAAGCCCGGCTGGAAGCCGCCGACGTTCCCGCCACCCGCCTGTACGACATCGCCGACTGCGCCGCCGACCCGCATTTTCGCGCCCGCAAGGCGGTGATGGAGGTGGACGACCCGCTGATCGGCCGCACCTTGCATTTTGGCCCCGCCATCCGCCTGGACGGCGACCCGCCGGAGGCCGCGATCGGCTGGACCGGCCCAGCATTGGGCGCCCACCAAGCCTACGTCTTCGGCACTTTGCTAAATGAGTGAAAGTTTTTTGCTTCTTTTTTTCAAAAAAGAAGCGCTTCCTTCCTGTTAGTTACTAAACTTTCTTGCTATATTACATGAACCATGCAGCTCCCTCTGCCCCGCTGGTTTTACCGTTTGGCCGCGCTCCTGCTAGCGGGCGCGCTCTCCGCCTGCGGATCGGGTCCTCCATCCGGCATCGGGGTCAGCAGTTCGACCCGCCAGCCCGGCATCAACTGCGCCCCGTTTGCGCGCGAATTGTCTGGCGTGGCGTTGTATGGCGACGCCAGCGACTGGTGGGGGGCGGCTGCCGGACGGTATCGGCGCGGCAAAACCCCCGAGGTTGGTGCGGTGCTGGTGTTGCCGCGGCAGGACCGGCTGCCGTCCGGCCATGTCGGCGTGGTGTCGGAAGTGCTGGCGGCGCGGCAGATCCATCTGATCCAGGCCAATTGGGAGCGCGACATGGTCGATCGCGACCAGTTGGTGGTCGATGTGTCCGCGCGCAATGACTGGACCGAAATTCGCATCTGGTATCCGCCGGTGAACCAGATGGGCCGCCACACCTACCGCGCCGATGGCTTCATCGCGCCGCCGCAGCGGACGACGCATGCGGAGTTGTTGCGCACCGCGCCGGCGGCCACCCGCTTCGCGATGGACACTGCCGGCCGCCCGCCGCCGAGGGCGCGGCGCTACGCGCTGGCGCATTAGAGTGAGGGCAAATTAGCGCCGCGCAATTGCTGCGATCACGGTGTTTTCCAGCAGGCTGGCAATCGTCATCGGCCCGACCCCGCCCGGCACCGGGGTAATCGCGCCGGCAACCGCCAGCGCTTCGGCGTAGGCGACATCGCCGACCAGGCTGCCATCTAGCAACCGGTTAATGCCGACATCGATGATGGTGCAGCCCGGCTTGATCCAGTTGCCGCGCACCATTGCGGGCCGGCCAATGGCAGCCACCAGAATATCGGCCCGGCGGCATTCGCCGGCCAGGTCGCTGGTGCGGGAATGGGCGATGGTAACAGTGGCGTCGGCATTGATCAGCAACGCCGCCATCGGCTTGCCGACCAGCACGGAGCGGCCCATCACCAGCGCGCGGGCGCCGGAAATTTTTACCCCGGCCTGGGCCAGCAAATGCATCACGCCGCGCGGGGTGCAGGGTTGCAGCGCCGGGCGGCCGGCCATCAGCCTTCCGGCGGACGTTGGGGTCAGGCCATCGACATCCTTGGCCGGATCGATCGCATCCAGCACGGCGGCGGTGCGGATCTGCGCGGGCAGCGGCATTTGCACCAGGATGCCATCCACCGCCGGATCGGCATTCAAGGCCGCAATCTGCGCCAGCAACGTCGCCTCTGCGGTGTCGGCCGGCAGGTGGATGGTACGGGCGGCAATGCCGACCTGGGTTGCCGCACGGTCTTTGCTGCGCACGTAAACCGAGCTGGCCGGATCGTCGCCGACCAGCACCACCGCCAGCCCAAGCTGAAAGCCGAGCCCGGCCACCTGGGCGGCCACCCTAAGCCGCAGCGCGGCTGCGACCGCCTTGCCGTCGATTATTGTCGCGGTCATCGCGGTGGACTCGGTCAGAGCAGCAGGCCGGACATATTGCCGAACACGATCGCGGCATAAATCCGGTGCAGAATTTCCTGTAAAATATAAATCGCGAAAATCAGCACGATCGGGCTGAGGTCGATGTTGCCGAAACGCGGCAGCACATTGCGGATCGGGCGCAGTGCCGGTTCGGTGATCTTGTAGAGAAAATCGCCGACCGACCAGACGATGCGGTTGCGCGTGTCCAGCACGCCGAACGACGCCAGGGTAGAAAACGCCGCAGCAAGGATGACCGCCCACTGGAACAGCCACAAAACCTCATTGGCAATTTTGAACAGAATCGTGATCACCCGATGTACCCTATGCTTAGGCGGCGCAAACTAGCCGCACCAGAAAATCATCGCAACCGAAAGCCGTTTCGCAACCTCCGCATGCGTGCGAAAGCGTGCGCCGGCGCTTGACTTGCCCCGACTTGACTTAAGGGGGCCGCATAAGCATTGTCCGCCGCCACCGACCAGGGTGAGTTTGCGACCTGGCTGGCGGTTTGCCGGGGATGGGGCTGTAGCTCAGATGGGAGAGCGCCTCGTTCGCAATGAGGAGGTCAGCGGTTCGATCCCGCTCAGCTCCACCATCCCGGGCTTTCAGTTCTGTTGGGCGCCGAAAGCCAAGCCGCTGGAACACGCTGCCAGGGGCTATGCTGCAAGCCGCGCGTTTTAAGGAAGTCGGCTCCTCGCGTGCGGAATAGCACAGGTGCTTTTCAGACCGTCTCGGCGGCCTGCTGCTCGGCCTGCATCGCCCACATGCGGGCGTAGACGCGGTCATGCGCCAGCAGCTCGGCGTGGGTGCCGCGCTCCACCACCTCGCCCTGGTCGAGCACGATGATCTGGTCGGCATCCACCACCGTTGATAGCCGATGGGCGATGGTGATGGTGGTGCGATTGGCGGAGACCGCGCGCAACGCCGCCTGAATTTCCTGCTCGGTGCCGGTGTCCAGCGCCGAGGTCGCTTCGTCCAAAACAAGAATCCGCGGGTCTTTCAGGATGGTGCGCGCGATCGCCACCCGCTGCTTTTCGCCGCCGGACAGTTTCAGCCCGCGCTCGCCCACCTTGGTGTCGTAGCCATCGGGCATGCGCATGACGAAATCATGCACCTGCGCCAGCCTTGCGGCGTGCTCGATCTGGTCCTGCGAGGCGCCCGTCCGGCCATAGGCGATGTTATAGCGGATGGTGTCGTTGAACAGCACGGTGTCCTGCGGCACCACGCCGATGGCATGGCGCAAACTGTCCTGGGTGACGTCGCGAATATCCTGCCCGTCGATCAGAACGCGGCCCGCAGTGACGTCGTAGAAGCGGAACAGCAGCCGGTTGATGGTGGATTTGCCCGCCCCGGTCGGCCCGACAATGGCCAGCGAACGCCCGGCCGGCAGGCGGAAGCTGAGGCCCTTGAGGATGGTGCGTTCCGGCTGGTAGCCGAACCGCACGTCCTCGAACACCAGGTCGCCATGCGGCACCTGGATCGGTTGTGCGCCCGGCCGGTCTGCCACGTCCTGGCCGAGCGCGAGCAGGCGGAACATCTGTTCCATATCGGTCAGGCCCTGCTTGATCTCCCGATAAACCGTGCCGAGCATGTTGAGCGGCTGGTAGAGCTGCATCAGATAGGTGTTGACCAGCACGAAGCGGCCGACCGTCATCGTGCCGGACTGCACCCCGCGCGCCGCCATCAGCATGACCAGTGCGAGGCCGAAGGCGATGATGCTGGCCTGGCCGAGATTGAGCAGGTTCAAGGTCACCTGGCTTTTCACCGCCGCCCGCTCGTAGCGCGCCCAGGCCTGGTCGAACCGGTGCGCCTCATGCGCTTCGTTGCCGAAATACTTCACCGTTTCGTAGTTCAGCAGGCTGTCGACCGCCTTGGATTGGGCGTCGCTGTCGGTCTCGTTCATCGTGCGCCGGATGCGCACCCGCCAGTTGGTGAAGACGAAGGTGAAGAACAGATAAAGCCCGACCGCAACCAAGGTTACCGCCGCGAAGGTCGGGCCGAACAGGCGCCACAAAATCGTGGTCACCATCACCACTTCCAGCAGGGTCGGCACCACACTGAACACCATCATCCGCAGCACCGCTTCGACGCCGGCGGTGCCGCGCTCGATCGCGCGCGACAGACCGCCGGTGGCGCGGTCGAGATGGAAGCGCAAGGACAGCCGATGCATGTGGCGGAAGGTTTGCAGCGCGATGCGGCGGACGGTGCGCTGCTGCACGGCGGCAAAAATGGCGTCGCGCATTTCGCCGAAGCCGGACGCGGTGATCCGCAGCAGCCCGTAGCCCACAATCAGCGCCGCCGGCACCGCTATCACCGGGTTGGTGCCTTTCGGCAGCAACGCATCGACCGCGGCGGCATAGACCAGCGGCACGCAGACATTGGCGATTTTGGAGGTTACCAGGAACAGCCCGGCGAGTGCCGCGCGCACGCGGGCGCCGGCATCGTCCTTCGGCCAAAGATAGGGAAGCAGCGAGCCCAGCGTTTGCAGCGTGCTGCGCTGCGTGCCGGGCAGGGTCAAAGGGCGGGCGCCGGTTGTGCTTCTCATGTCCTCCATGTGGCACGCGGCAGGCGATTTTCAAATATGGCGATTGGCGGGGCGGCTATTCCGGGCTAACGCGGGTGGATGGAATTGCTGCGCCACATCGTTGCCTGCAACAACGCAATGCTGCCGGGCGATCGCATTGCGTTCCGGCTCGGCGCGCATCCGGTCGGCTGGGTAAAGCCCGCATTGGCCGACGCGCTGTGCGGCATGGCGGGCATCGGCCGGATTTCAGATGCGGTCGTGCTGGCCGATCCGGCGGCGCTGCCGGCGATCGCCACGGCAGCCGCCGGCCTCGGCTTCGGGCGGGTGCGGAACGAACTATTCGACGTGCGGGCGACGCCGGCCGGCCCGGTGCTGTCCCGCATCGACCGTGGCGCGCTGCCGGCGTTCGGGATCGCCGCGCAGGGCGTGCATCTCGACGGCCTGGTGCGCCGGCCGGACGGGCTGCATATCTGGATCGGCAAGCGCGCCGCCAACAAAGCGCTGGACCCTGGCAAGTACGACCACATCGTCGCCGGCGGCATCGCGGCCGGCATGTCGGCCTGGGATACGCTGGTAAAGGAAGCCGCCGAGGAAGCCGCCATGCCGGCCGCCTTGCTGGCCGGCGCGGTGCGGCATGCCACGCTCAGCTACGCGCTCGACCGGCCGGAGGGGCTGCGGCGGGACGTGCTGCATTGCTACGAAGTGGAATTGCCGACAGATTTCGTGCCGACGCCGGCGGATGGCGAGGTCGAAAATTTCACCCTATGGCCGATCCGAGACGCGCTGGAGACGGTGCGCGCGACCAATGATTTCAAGTTCAACGTGAACCTGGTGCTAACAGCGCTGTTCCTGCGGCACGGCCTGATCGAAGCCGCCGAGGCGGCCGGGCTGCACGCCGCGTTGCAGGGTTTCTGAAATCAGGCGTCCGGCGGTGCCGCCGCAATCGGGATTTCGCGGGTCTCCGACACTGGCTGCTCGCCATAGCCGGGCAGGGTTTGCAACGGCGCCGGCTGCGGCTCGCCCTCGTCCTGCTCGTCGCCATCCTGCTGGTAGCGGCGCTGCTGGTTGGTGTTGCCGCCCTGCTGGGTGCCCTGTTGGGCGGCGAGGTTCATGGCGTTGAGAATGCGGAAATAATGTTCCGCATATTGGAAATAGCTTTCTGCCATCACCCGGTCGCCGGCGCCGGTGGCGTCGCGGCCGAGCTGCAAATATTTCTCGAACAATTGCTGGGCGGTGCCGCGCACCCGCATATCGGGGCCGGAACTGTCGAACACATGGTTGCGATTGAGCGGGATATTGCCGCCCTGATGGCGCGGCGGACCGCCGCCGCCGTTGCTGCCACCACCGCCGCCATTATTGCGGTTATTGCCCTGGAAATTATTGCGGCCACGCGGGCGTTTCATGTTCATCAAGCTGCGGGGGTACTTTCGCGTCTGCAGGTTGTTCGTCGAAGGATGGGGTCTTGGGAACGGCTGGCTTCGTCGATCCGAAGCGCTGGCTGACCCTGGGAAGCGGCGCGCAAAGCGCTATTCCTGTCCCGACCGTGCTACGCTAGCCGCCCTGGGCCGATCTGCCAAACGTTTTTTATCGAATTATACGC
>JAYTQP010000349.1:0-15420 GCA_043746675.1 Rhodospirillales bacterium
CCAATATACCCGGCAAGCCACAAGTATTCATGCCCTATATTGGCGGGGTTGGAAACTACCGGATCAAATGCGACGAGGTCGCCGCCAAGGGCTATGAGGGTTTCACCCTAAGCGCGCGGCCGACGCTGACCGTCGCGGCGGAATAAATTTCAAATCCAAGTCATGAAAGTTTTTGCTTCTTTTTCCAAAAAGAAGCACTTTCCTAAACCGAAAAATATTTCGCCTGCGGATTTAAAACCACAATCGCGCTGGTAGATTGTTCCGGGTGTAACTGGAACTCATCGGACAGCGAAACCCCGATCCGATCCGCACCAAGCAAGCGCAGGATCGGTTCCTGGTCCTCCAGCCGCGGGCAGGCGGGATAGCCGAACGAATAACGGCTGCCGCGATAGGCTTGTTGCAGCATCTTGTCGATATCACGGTCGTCTTCGCCGGCGAAGCCGAGTTCGGCGCGGATGCGCTTATGGGCGTATTCCGCCATCGCCTCGGCCATTTCGACGCTGAGGCCGTGCAGATAGAGGTAATCCTGATACCGATTATCCTCGAACCAGACGCGCGCGGTGTCGGAAGCTTTTTGTCCGACGGTAACCACCTGCAAGCCGATTACGTCGCGTTCGGCGTCATCGACGTCGCGGAAGAAATCAGCAATGCATTCGCCGTCTTCCTTGGGCTGGCGCGGCAGAGTGAAGCGGGTGAGTTCGGTGCTGCCGTCCTGATCGAAAATGATCAAGTCGTTGCCCATGCCGGCGGCTTTCCAGTAGCCGTAGGCGGCCTGCGGGCGGAGGATGTCATCGGCCTCGCAAATGCTGAGCATGCGGCGCATCACCGGGCGCAGTTCCTGTTTGGCCCAGCCGAGGAAGTCGTCGAGGTTGCGACCCTGTTTGCGGAAGCCCCACTGGAATTGATATAGGCTGCGCTCGTTGATGAATGGCACGATGGCTTTCGGTGTGGCCTCGACGATGCGGGCGCCCCAGAATGGCGGGATGATCGGCGGCACGTCGCGGGTCAAAAGCTGGCGGCGGGCGCGCACGGCGGCAACATCGACCGGCCGGAAGGCGCGCGCGTCGGCCTGTCCTAGGGTGCGCGCTGTGTTGCGCGCTTTGCCCGATCGCTTGGCCTGGATGGCGGCGAGGTAGTCGTCGAGCGCGTTTCCGGTCACCTTGTCCATCAGATGCAGCCCATCGAAGGCATCGCGCGCATAGGCTACCCGGCCGCCGGCATAGGCGCGCACGCAATCATCTTCGACATAGTTGCGGGTGAGCGCGGCGCCGCCCAGCAGCACCGGAATATCCATGTTCTGGCGCGACATTTCTTCCAGATTTTCCCGCATCACGACGGTGGATTTCACCAGCAGCCCGGACATGCCGATCGCGTGCGCGTGGTGTTCCTTCGCCGCGCTGACCATGTCAGCGAGCGGCACCTTGATGCCGAGATTGATGACGCGGTAGCCGTTGTTGGTCAGGATGATATCGACCAGGTTCTTGCCGATATCGTGCACGTCGCCCTTTACCGTCGCCAGCACGATGGTGCCTTTTTCCTGGCCGTCGATCTTTTCCATGTGGGGTTCGAGGTGGGCAACGGCGGCCTTCATGGTTTCTGCGCTTTGCAGCACGAACGGCAACTGCATCTTGCCGGCGCCGAACAATTCCCCCACCACCTTCATGCCGTCGAGCAGGACGTTGTTGATGATCTCAAGAGGCGTGTTGGTGAGCATCGCCTCGTCGAGCTCGTCGCCGAGGCCCTTGCGGTCGCCATCGACGATGCGGTCCTTCAGCCGGCCCTCGACAGTCTCGGCGCGGGTCTTCTTGACCGCGTCAACAAGTTTGCGGTCGGCGAAAATCTCAAGCAGCTTTTGCAACGGGTCATAATCCTCCCGCCGCCGGTCGAAGATGAGATCTTCGCAGACCTGCACTTCTTCCGCCGCGATCAGATGCAGCGGGCGGATTTTCGACACATGCACGATCGCGCCGGTCATGCCGGCTTTCACGGCATGGTCGAGAAACACCGAGTTCAGCACCGCCCGCGCTGCCGGGTTGAGGCCGAAGCTGATGTTGGAAAGCCCGAGGATGATCTGAATATCCGGAAACTTCTCGCTGATCAGCTTGATCCCTTCCAAGGTCCATTGGCCGAGCTTGCGGTCATCCTCATTGCCGGTGGCGATGGTGAAAGTGAGCGGATCGAGCAGCAGGTCGGATTGCTGCAAGCCGTGTTTGGTGCAGGCGAATTCCACCAACCGGGTGGCGATCCGCAGCTTGTCGTCCGGTGATTTGGCCATACCGACTTCATCGATGGTCAGCGCGATCACCGAAGCGCCGAACCGCTTGGCCAGGATCAGCCGGTCGGTGGCGGCGTGCTCGCCGTCCTCGAAGTTGATCGAGTTGATGATCGGCTTGCCGCCATGCAGTTTCAGGGCCGCCTCGATCACCGGGGTTTCGGTGCTGTCGATCACCAAAGGCGCGTTGACCGAACTGGTGAAACGGCGGATCACCTCGTTCATTTCGTAGGTTTCGTTGCGCCCGACGAAGGCGGTGCAGATGTCGAGGCTGTTGGAGCCCTCGGCGATCTGCTCGCGGCCCATCGAAACGCAGCCGTCCCAATCGCCTTTTTCCTGCAATTCGCGCCATTTCTTCGATCCGTTGGCATTGCAGCGTTCGCCGATCGAGAAATAACTGTTTTCCTGTCGCAATGGCGTCTGCTGATAGAGGCTGGCGATTGCGGGCATCCAGATCACGCTGCGCTGCACCGGGGCTGGGCGTGGCTCCCCGCGCCGCCGCAGCATGGCATCGAGCGCCTGGATATGCGGGATATCGCTGCCGCAGCAGCCGCCGATCAGGTTCATGCCGTCTTCGGCCACAAAGCGTTCCATCCAGCTCGCCATTTCTGCCGGGCCGAGCGGAAAATGCGCGGTGCCATCGACCAGTTCGGGCAGCCCGGCATTCGGCTGCACCGACAGCAGGCCCGGCCAGTTTTTCGCCAGCCAGCGGATATGCTCGGCCATTTCCTGCGGTCCGGTGGAGCAGTTCAGCCCCAGCATCGGCACATCGAGCGCCTGGATGATGGTGGCCGCCGCCGCGATGTCCGGGCCGACCAGCATGGTGCCGGTGGTTTCCACCGAAACCTGCACGAAAATCGGCGTGTCGGTGCCGGCCGCCAGCCGCGCCCGCTTAGCGCCGTTGACGGCGGCCTTGATTTGCAGCGGGTCCTGGCAGGTTTCGATCAGGATGGCGTCCACCAGGCCGGCAATCAGGCCGCGCGATTGTTCGGCCAGCGCATCTTCCAGCGGATCGTACTCGATGTTGCCGAGTGTCGGCAGCTTGGTGCCAGGGCCGATGCTGCCGAGCACGTAGCGGTGCCGCCCGTCGGCGAAACTTTCGGCGGCCTCGCGGGCCAGTTCGCCGGACCGCTTGTTGATCTCGAAAGCGCGGTCGCCGAGGTCGAACTCGGCCAAGGTGACAGGGGAGGCGCCGAAGGTGTTGGTTTCCACCATGTCGGCGCCGGCGGCGAAGTAGCCGCGATGGATGTCGCGCACCAGGTCGGGGCGGGACAGGGACAGAATGTCGGTGCAGTTTTCCTGGCCCCAGTAATCTTTGTCGATATCCAGCGGCAGCGCCTGGGTGCGGGTGCCCATGCCGCCATCGCACAGCAGCACGCGGTCGCGGAGGGCGTCGAGAATGTGCGGCCGGGTCATGCGATGGCTTCCAGAATGGGTTCGGCGATGCGGGTGGCGGCAGCGGGCAGGGTGGCGGCCCAGAGACAGACATTCATCGGCCCCGGCACCAGCACAATATCGGCTGGCAATAGTCCCGCCGTGGTGAACAGGTCGTGCATGGCGGCGTCGGCAAAGCCGGGCCAGCGGTGGGCGAGGTGCTGGATGGCGGCCGCGCGGTCGTGCGGGGCGAGGTCGATCACCACCAGCCAGCCGCCGGGGCGCAGCACGCGGGCGGCGTCTTGCAAGGCGGCGGCAGGGTCCTCGGCGTGGTGCAGCACCATTTGCAGCACCACCAGATCGATGCTCGCGTCGGGCAGCGGCAGGCGATACATGTCGGCCAGCCGCACCCCGCAATGGGTCAGGCCGGGGCGCGCCAAGCGGGATCGCGCCAGCGCCAGCATCGCCCGGCTGGCGTCGATGCCGAGGCCGCTGCTGATACGGGGGGCGAGCAGTTCCAGCATCTGGCCGGTGCCGGTGCCGATATCCAGCATCCGGCCCAGCCCGGATTGCGGCAGCAAGGCGAGCAGTGCGGCTTCGACCGCCTGGGCGGGGAGGTCGAGCGCGCGCATTTCATCCCAGTCGGCGCCTTTTTTGCGAAAACTTTCGGACGCGATGCGGGCGCGCTCGGCCAGCACCCGCGCGGCCTGCCTGCGATCAGCCATCAAAACCGCGTCCGCCTGCGGCAGCTGCGCCAGAATACCGCGCGCCAGGGCGCCGGGCAGGGTATCCGGGCCGGGCAGAGTGAACCACACATTGGCGCCCTCGCGTTCCCGCTCCAGCAGCCCGGCTTCCCCCAGCAGGCGCAGATGGCGCGACAGCCTAGGTTGCGACTGGCCGAGGATTTCGGTGAATTCCATCACGCAGAACGACCCGCGCGCCGCAAGCGCCAACAGCCGCAGCCGGGTCGGCTCGGCGCAGGCACGCAGGGCGATCAGCACATGTTCCATGACGGTTGCTTTGACATAAAGACATCCTTATGTATAGCAGGTATGGCAAGCGATGATCGCATTCTAGTCATTTTCGGCAGTGCCGCGCTGGCGCAATCCGGTGACGTGGTGCTGCTCGATCGGGTGGCTACTATCCCGGCGGGCATTGTCGCGGCCCGGTTTTCGCCGCAAGGCAGCGGCGCCTTGCATGCCATCGGTTGCATTTGCTGTGGCGGCCGATCACCGGCGGCTGTGGCGCTGGCCGGTCTGTTCGCGGCGCGGGCGCGCGGGCAGGTAGAATTCTTCCGCCGCGTCATCGCCGATGTGCGCGATGAAGCCCTAGTGCGCGGCCAACTGGCCGACGACGTACTTGTGCGGGCGCGGTTTATCGTAGCGTGATGGAGCAAATTTTTGCCGCGTTTTGGCAGTATGACGCATTTTAATCAGAGATGGTTCATGTCTGTGCTATAGAAATAAGTCTGGTTTGAAGTGTTTTCGTCGCAATCGGCGTGGCATGATCCGTGGTCTGGTAGGGCGTCGCATGATCGGCGTGTTGATGCTAATGGCCTGCGTCGTTTGCAACGCTTGACCCGCACGGTTTAGGCAGAGGTAGATATTTTGGATCCAGTAGAAAGTCCCCCCTCGGGGGATGCCCCACGCCTGGAAGCGGTTCCGCCGCATGAAAGTGCGGCGCCACCCCCGCCACCCCCGCCCAGCCCGCTGGAAATCCGCATTCTCGCGGTGATCGCGGCGGCGCAGTACCACGGCATCGAGCTGGACCGCGACGATCTGCGCTTTCCCGCTGGCGAAACCCCGCCCCCGGCGGCCTTGGTCGAATGGGCGCGCGGCGTCGGGCTATGGGCGCGCGGCACCAAATTCCGCTGGCGCCATCTGCTCGGGGTGCAGGCCGCCGGTCCGGTGGTGGTGCTGCTCAACGATGGCAGCGCGGCGCTGATGGTGCGGGCCGATCCGGCCCGCAACGTGGTGTGGCTGAAGGATCCGCTGGCCGGGCCGGAATCGCAGGGCATCGCGGTCGATGAATTGCGGCTGGCACAGGTATGGAACGGCGAAGTTCTGCTGCTGCGTCCAGAGCGCGGCACCGTTCTGGACAACGAGCCGTTCAGCCTGTTTTGGGTCGCGCGCCTGGTCTGGATCGAAAAATCTATCTTGCGCGACATTTTCATCGGCTCGGTGGTGCTGTCGCTGGTGTCGATCCTGCCGGCGCTGTTGGTGATGGTGGTGATCGATAAAGTGGTGACCTACCAGAGCTACAATACGCTGGCGATCATCGCGGTGACCGTCGCGCTGCTTTCGCTCTACGAAATGTATCTTGGCTATATCAGGCGGCAGTTGATGCTGATTGTCGGCACGCGGCTGGATGCCAAGCTGGGGCTGCATGTTTTCAAGCGGCTGCTGGCGCTGCCGATCGACTATTTTGAACGGACGCAGACCGGAGCGGTGATGTATCAGGTCAGCCAAGTCAGCAAATTGCGGGATTTTCTGACCGGCAAGTTGATGACCACGCTGATCGATCTGGTGATGGTGCTGGTGCTGCTGCCCATCCTGTTCTGGCTCAGCCCGGTGCTGACCTGGATGGTGGTCGGCTGCTCGCTGCTGATCGCTTTGATCATCGCAACCTTCGTGCGGCCGATGCGGCGGGTTTACGGCAACTATCTGAACGCCGAAATTCAAAAGAATACCGTGCTGGCGGAAAGCGTGCACGGTATTCGCACGGTGAAATCGCTGGCGCTGGAACCGCAGCAGCGGGAGCTTTGGGACCGCCGGACCGCGGATGCCTCGTCCTGGCGCCAGAGCGTCGGCAATCTTTCGAACTGGAGCCAGACCCTGGTCTCACCGTTTGAAAGCATGATCAACCGCGGCATCCTGCTGGTTGGCGCCTATATCGCGCTCACCTCGCCGACCGGTGTCAGCGTTGGCGCGCTGCTGGCCTTCATGATGCTCAGCGGCCGGGTCGCCTCGCCGCTGGTCAGCATGGCCAAGCTGATCGAGGATATGGAGGAAGTTCGCAGCGCGACCGGCATCGCTGGGCGGGTGCTGAATATTTCGCCGGAGACCATGTCGCCCGGCGCCGGATTACGGCCGAAATTCGAAGGCGGCATTTCCTTCAAGGATGTCACCTTTACCTATCCCGGCTCGAAGAACGCCGCGCTGGAAAAAGTGAGCTTCGAGATTCCGCCCGGCACCATGCTCGGGTTGGTCGGGCGCAGCGGCTCGGGCAAATCCACCATCACCCGGCTACTGCAAGGCATCAACCGCGAATATGAAGGCACCATCAAAATCGATGGTACCGATTTGCGAGAGATAAATCTGACGCATTTGCGCCGAAGCTTCGGCGTGGTGTTGCAGGAAAACTTCCTGTTCCGCGCCAACATCAAGGAAAACATCATCGCCGGGCGTCCCGGCCTGACCTTGTCGGATGCGGTGCGCGCGGCCCGGCTGGCAGGGGCCGAGGAATTCATCGAACGCCTGCCCGGTGGCTATGAAACCTGGATCGAGGAAGGCTCGCCCAACCTGTCCGGCGGGCAGCGCCAGCGCCTCGCGATTGCGCGCGCGCTGATCCACGATCCGCGCCTGCTCATTTTGGACGAAGCGACCAGCGCGCTGGACCCGGAGTCGGAGGCGTTGGTAAACGCCAATATCCAGCGCATCGCCCATGGTCGCACGATGATGATCGTCTCGCATCGGCTGTCGTCGCTCACCGAATGTCACAATATTCTGGTGCTCGACAAAGGCAAGATGATCGACATCGCGCCGCACGATGTGCTGGTCGAACGCTGCCAGATCTATCGCCAGCTTTGGTTGCAGCAGCATCGGCATCTGGAAAGTTACAAATCCAACGCGCCCAAGCCGGCGTTGGCGCAGGGCGACTGAGCCGATGTTGGCGTACGCAGGGACCATGAATGTCGATCAGGACGGATCAGACCGATGAGCGAACCAACCGATCCGAACACCCCGCCCCGCCTTCCGGCACCCGAGCGGGTCGGCGGGCAAACGATGCGGCGCATGTCGGCTGAGGGCAACACGGTGGCCGCGGTCGCGCCGACGGCGGACGAGATGACCCCGCTGCTGATGGAATTCGAATCCCCCAGCGCGGCGCTAATCGCGGCCCCGGTGCCGGCGATGTCGCGCTACGTCACCTGGGTGATCGCCTCGATGTTTTTTGCCGCTTTGGTGGTGATGACAACGATGAAAATCGACCGCGTGGTATCGTCCACCGGCAAGGTGGTGGCGATCGCCAACAATGTCGTGGTGCAGCCGCTGGAAACCTCCATCGTGCGTTCGATCAATGTCAAGGAAGGCCAGGTGGTGCATAAGGGCGAGCTGCTCGCGCGGCTGGACCCGACCTTCACCGCCGCCGATGCCGGGGCGCTGGAATCCTCGGTTGCCAGCTTGCAGGCTGAGGTTGACCGGCTGACCGCTGAGGGCGACGGCCGCAATTATACTGGTGATGGTAGCCCCCCGAGCCAGTTGCAGGCGCTGATTTTCCTGCAACGTCGCAGCGAATATAGTTTCAAGCTGGAGGGCTATCGCCAAAAGATCGAAGGGCTGCAATCGAAGGTGGCCCAGGCGAAGGGCGACGTCGATTCCCTGACTGACCGGCTGAAGCTTGCGGCCGACGTGCTTAATCGCCGCAAGGAACTGGAACATCTGCAAGTGGGTAGTGCGCTGAACCGCTTGCAGGCGCAGGATAGCTACGCCGATGTCGCTGGCCGGCTGACGTCGGCCCGTTCGACGGTGACCAGCGGGCAACGCGACCTCGATGCGATGATTGCCGAGCGCGATGCGTTCGTCCAGAACACGAAATCCGATTCGTCGCAGCAATTGACCAATCAGGGGCGCAAGCTGGCCGAAGCCAAGGAAAACCTCAGCAAGGCGCGTTTGCGCAACAAGCTGGTGGAGATGCGTGCCGATCGCGATGCAATCGTGCTGAGCGTGGCCGCGGTCAATGTTGGCTCGGTGATGGCCTCTGGTGATCCGTTCATCACCTTGGTGCCGGTCGATTCGCCGCTCGAGGTCGAAGCCATTCTCGATGGGCGCGACGCCGGTTATGTTGGCGTCGGCGATAATGTAACAATCAAATTCGATACTTTTCCGTACACCTTATTCGGAACTGCCGAAGGTGTGGTGCGCTCGGTCAGCCCCGACAGCTTCCGCAACCCGAACGCCGATCGCACGGTGCATGGCGGCCGGCCGCAGAACCAGGTTAACGGGCCGGGGCAGTATTTCTTCCGGGCGCGCATTTCGATGGACGAGGTCAAGCTGCACGATTTGCCGGCGAGCTTCCGCATGACCCCGGGCATGCCGGTAATCGCCGATGTCAAAGTCGGCAAGCGCACCTTGATGGGCTATATCTTCGCCCGGGTCATCCCGGTCGCTTCGGAGGGCATGCGCGAACCATGAGCCGGTTGCCAGCAAATCCCGGCAGGCACGGCTGAGCCGATGGTCGGCGTCATTGGCAGAACACTGGGTTGGATGGCGTCACCTGCGCGAAAGTTGCAGGCGGCGCGAAAACTGATTGCAGCCAACCGGCGGCCGGAGGCTTTCCGACTGCTCGCCCAGGCCGCCCAGGCCGGGCTGGCTGAGGCCGAGTTCGAGGTTGCGCGTGCCTACCTGGAAGGTGCGGGGGTACCACCGAGTGCCGGCGAAGGCGCGCGCTGGCTGGAACGCGCGGCCGGACAAGGGCTGGCCGAGGCGCAGTCGATGCTGGCCGCACTCTATATTCGCGGCATTCCGGCGATGGCCGGATCGGCCGCCAGTGAGGCAAGCGAATTATTGGCCTCGCGTCCGGCAGCGGCGTTGTTCGGTGCGGTTGGTGGTGCCAATCCGGACTATGACAAGGCTGCATACTGGTCGCGTAAGGCGGCGGCCCAAGGTTCGGCAGACGGCCAGGCGCTGCTCGCCTTCATCCTCACCTCCGGCCCGGAATCGCTGCGCGATCTCGACGAGGCCGAGGAACTTTATCGCCTGTCGGCGGCGGCCGATTGTCCGCAGGGCTGTCTCGGCTATGCGCTCGCCTTGATGCGGAAAGCGCAAGACCCGGAGCAGTATGGCCCGGCTGGCGCGCTGCTGGCTCGCGCGGCGGACGCCGGCCTGGCGACCGGGCAATATCTGCTCGGCGTGCTGGCGGAAAATGGCCACGGGATGAACCAGGACCTAGCCAAGGCCGCCGACTGCTTTCTCCAGTCCGCCCAGCGCGGGCTGCGGGCCGGGCAATTGCGCTACGGTGTGGCGATGATGCAGGGGCGCGGGGTCAAGCAGGACCTGACCGAGGGCGAGTCCTGGCTGCGTCGGGCGGCCTTGCAGGGCGACCCGGATGCGGCCGCGATGGTCGGCGATCTCTACGCGCGTGGCGGCGAATTGCCGCCGAACCATGCCGAAGCGGCAATGTGGTACCGCCGCGCCGCCGAGGCGGGCCACAAAGTGGCGTCGCGCGCGCTGGGGCTGCTCTACCTCACCGGCGCCGGGGTACCGCGCGATCCAACCGAAGCGGCATCCTGGTTCCGGCTGGCCGCAGCGGCCGGCGAAGAACAAGCCAAGCATGATCTGGCCGCCTTGGTGATGAAGGGCGGGGCAACGGGCGAGGATTCGGTGCGTACTCGCGAATGGTTCGAACAGGCGGCAGCCAGCGGCGATCTGGTTGCCGCCTACAATTACGGCGTGTGCCTGGCCGAAGGCGTCGGGGTGGAGCGCAACGATAGCGAGGCGGCCTTGTGGCTGCGCCGCGCCGCCGAGGGCGTGGTCAATGCGCAATATTGGTACGGCCGGATGCTGATCGACGGGCGCGGCATGACCGCCAACACGGAAGAAGGCCAGTTCTGGGTTTCCAAAGCCGCCTATGCCGGGCTGCATGACGCGGAAGTGTTGTTGGCGGAAATGCTGGTTAGCGGGCGCGGCGGCAAGCGTGACCATGCCGAGGCGCTGGTATTGTTCGAGCGCGCCGCCGCCGCAGGGCATGTCGGTGCCATGTTTGCCATGGGCGCGTTGCTCGGCGGCGGCCACGACGTGCCTTGGGACCGGCCGCGGGCGCAGCGCTGGTTTCGCGCCGCCGCCGAACGCGGGCACGGCATCGCCCAGCAAATGCTGGGCCGCTATCTGGCCCGTAACCTGGCCGGCGATCAGGATCTGCCGCAGGCACGCACCTGGTTTGAACGCGCGGCTGCGCAGGGGGTCGATACCGCCGACGATCTGGCCAGCCTGCCGTCGTCGGAGGGCGTCGTTGCCCCGCGTGCCAACGCGGCGATCGGCTGACCCGTTGCTGTGGTCGAAGGGTGTGATCTGGTCGGGCGTGCGCCGGTGAGCGATCCAGCGGTAGACATTTCCCCGGCGCAGCAAACCGCGTTGACGGCGTTCGAGGCTGGGCGCGATGCCTTGCGGGCCGGGCGGCTGGCGGAGGCGGAAGCCTGGTTCGGCCGGGCGCATCGTCTGGCGCCAGAGGATCTTTCGATTGGTCTGATGCTGGGGGTGACCCTGCTGCGCCGCGACCGGCCGGTGCCGGCGGCGGCTATGTTGCAGAAGATCGCCGAAGCCGGCGGTGGGCGCGAGGCCTGGATTGCCCTCGCCAGTGCCCGGTTCAGCGCCGGCGAGGTGGCGGCCGCGGCGGTTGCGCTGCAGCATGCCCTGGCACGGTTCCGGCTGCCAGACGATCTGGGGTTTGCCGAAATTGCCGACAAGATCGCCATGGCGACCGGGCATCCCGGCTGGTGCGGCCTGCGCTTGGATGGCGGGATCGAACTGCGCTTGGCTGAACCGTCGGCGCGGGTCGAAATCGCCTTGGACGGGGCAAAGCTGCGCCGCGCGGTGCGGTTGCGGATCAACGGCGCGCCGAAGCTGGCGACCACCGGAGACACGCTGCGCGTGACCGTGGGAGGAAAGGACGTGCTTGGCAGCCCCTTGATGCTCCGTGACCTGCGGCGTTGCGAAGGTGCGGTCGCCGGCAATGGCGGCGGGTTGGCGGGCTGGGTCTGGCATCCCGGCGATCCCGATTGCGATCCGACAATGACGATCTGCGATGCCACCGGGCGTACAATATTCACCGTTCGGGCGGATCGGCCGGATATGCAAGCCGGGCAAAGCCTGCATCGGCGGCGTCGGCTGATAGTTCCGGCGGCCGATCTCGCCGACCTGCCGATGCCGATCCGGGTGCTGGGGCCGGATCGGCGCGATCTGCCGGGCAGCCCGCTCGATCCGCTGGCGCCCGCCCGCGCGGCGGCGGCCATCTGCGCGGTGGTTGCCGCCGCCTGGCCGCTGTACGGGGCGGCCAAACCTGATCCGCTACCCAGCCGGGCCGGGATTCCGGCCGACATAATGGGCGGCCCGGCGATCGCGCCGCTGGTGCCCGATCGCCGGGTGGTGGTGGTGGTGCCGGTGCATGGCGGCAGCGCGGTCAGCCGCGCCTGTCTTGATGCGGTGTTCGCGACGGTGCCCGATCAAACCGAAATCGTGGTGGTGGACGATGCCTCCCCGGAACCTGATCTGATCGCCTATCTCGACGGGTTACAGCGCCAGCGCCGCATCCGGCTGGTGCGCCATGCCAGCAACCGGGGCTTTCCGGCCGCCGCCAATGCCGGCCTGCGGGCGGCGGCAAAATTGGCCGGCGCACGAGACGCTATTCTGCTCAACAGCGACACCTTGGTGACCGAAGGCTGGCTTGAAGGGTTGCGCGCAGCCGTGCAGGCCGCCCCGGACATTGGCAGCGCCACCCCATTTTCTAACGATGGCAGCATTCTCAGTTACCCCATCGCCAATCCCGCCGTGGCCAATCCGGTCCCGACCGGCGCGGCGCTGGCGCGGCTGGCGCGGCAGGTTGCCACTGCCAATCCCGGCCTCAGCATTGATATCCCGACCGGTGTCGGCTTCTGCCTGTATCTGCGCCACGAATGCCTGCGCGCGGTCGGGGTGCTGCGGGAAGACCTATTTGCCCAGGGCTACGGCGAAGAAAACGATTTTTGCCTGCGCGCTCGCCATCTCGGCTGGCGGCATGTTGGGGCGGTTGGGGTTTATGTCGCCCATGTCGGCGGCCAGTCTTTCGGCCCGGCGGCCAAGGCGCTGATCGCGCGCAACCTCGCGGTGCTGGAAGCCTTGCATCCCGGCTATCACGCGCTGATCGCCGGCTTCGAGCGCGCCGATCCGCTGGCCCCGGCGCGGCGCCGGCTGGACATGCTGCGCTGGCGCGACATGCGCATGCGCGGCCCGGCGCGCCGGGCCGTTTTGCTGATAACCCACGACCATGGCGGCGGGGTGGAGCGGGTGATCGCCGAACGCGGCGCCAGCCTGCGTGCCGACACCATCCGACCGATCGTGCTGCGACCGGGCCGCGATGGGAACGGCCAACTGGTACCAGACCTCTGCGTAGTGTCCGACGAGGCAGCGCTGACGCCAAACCTGCGCTTCACGCTACCGGCCGAGCTGCCGCTGCTGCGCGATCTGCTGAAGGGCGACGGGATCATGGCGATGGAGGTGCATCACCTGCTCGGCCATAACCACGCCGTGCTGCGTCTGGCGGCTTCGCTCGATATACCCACGGATTTCCACCTGCACGACTACGCAATGTATTGCCCGCGCATCACCTTGTTCGGCCCGGATCGGCGCTATTGCGGCGAACCGGCGGACACCCGCATCTGCGATGCCTGTGTGGCCGACGCCGGTCGGGTGATCGAGGAAGACATCGCTGCGCTGTCGCTGCGCGCCCGCTCCGCCAACCAACTGGCCGCCGCCCGCCGGATCATCGCGCCTTCCGCCGACGCCGCCACCCGCATCGGGCGGCTTTTTGCCGGCACCCGGCCCGTGGTCGAACTGCTGGAAGACGATCATCGGCTGCCCGAGGTTTCGGTGCCGACGCAAGGCCAGCGCCGCCGCGTCTGCGTGGTCGGCGCGATCGGTCCCGAAAAAGGCTATGATCTGCTGCTTGGCTGTGCGCGCGATGCGGCGGTGCGCAATCTGCCGCTGGAATTCGCCCTAGTCGGCCACTCCATGGACGATCAGCGCCTGCTCGATACCGGCCGGGTGTTCGTCACCGGCCGCTATGATGAAGCCGAGGCGGTGGCGCTGATCGCGGCACAGGCCGCGCAGATCGGCTGGCTGCCGTCGATCTGGCCGGAAACCTGGTGCTTCGCGCTCAGTTTGGCTTGGCAGGCCGGGCTGCCGGTGGCCGTCTTCGATATCGGCGCGCAGGCCGAACGGGTGCGCAACCACGGCCAGGGCTGGGTGCTGCCGTTGGGTTTGTCGCCGGCGAGCATCAATAATGCGTTCATTACGCTGGAGCGTCCGGTGAATTGAACTCCGACGGCTTGACCTGAGCGGCCGGACTGTCCATCAGGCTTGCGACTGTTTGCAATCTGACTGCAATACCAATGTGTTTGTGCCTTCGCCCAGTGTGACGCCCTCGAACCCAGTGAGTGCCCAATGCCCCCCCAGAAACCGTCGCGTGACGTCGCGGAACCGTTGCCCCCGAAGCCGCAATTTGATGAGCTGCGGGTGACCGCGCATATGATGACCTTGGATGCCGGCCTGTTCTGCGTGGTCAGCCGGCCGGTCGCGGGTGCAGACGCCGCGCGCGGCCTGCCCGGGGTCCGGCTGACGGTGGCGCCGGGGCCGGCCGGTCGGCCGGAGGCGGTCAATATTCGCGGCTTTCGCGACGATGGCTGGCTAACCGCCTCGGGCGATGCCGCCCTGGTTCGCGTCCTCGCTGGCCCGGCGCAGGTGATGGTGACGATCTATCAGGCCAAGGATGCCACCGATGGCGCCCCAAACCTGCAAGTTATGCGGCTCGGCGACGGCACCGTCGAAGCGCCTGCCGCGCCGGCGCGCGTTGCCGAGAGAGCCGTCGTGAGCGAAGCACCGAAGGCGATGGACATGATCGCGCATATCCAGGGCATGGGCGATGTCGGGTGCATGCTGGGCGATCGCATGGGCGTCGAAGGCAGCAAATCCTGGATTGAAGGGTTTGCCATTGCCCCTACCCACGACGTACTGCCGGCCGATATCGAATACCAGGCCGTGCTCGGCCGTGGCTGGCTTTCACCGTGGGCCGAAGGCGGCCAGTTCTGCGGTAGCCGGGGCATGGGACTGCCGGTTCTTGGCCTGCGGTTGCGCCTGCGCGGCGCGGCTGCGCAAACCCATGAATGCAGCTATTCCGCCAGCTTCGTCGATGGCACCAAAATCGGCCCGGTGCCGGGCGGCGAAGCCTGCGAGGCGGAGAGCCTGGCGCCGATGGAATCGTTCGTCATCGCCATCCGCAAGCGCGGCGCGGCTAGAAAGCCGCCGGTGGCGGCTCCGTCGAAACCTGCCGCCAAACCGGTACCAACGGCAAAAGCGAAGCCCACCGGCAGGCGCGCTGGATAACCGCGTGAAGTTTCTTTTCGTCCATCAGAATTTTCCCGGCCAGTATCTTTATATTCTGCGCCACTTGGTGGCGTCTGGCCGGCATGAAGTGATGTTCGTCTCGCAGCCGTCGCCGGCGGCGATGGTCGGCGTGCGGCGGGCCATCTACGAAGCGCCGGTCGGCGTTGAATCCGGCTTGCATCCGAACGCCGCCGACTATGATCTGATGCTGAAACGTGCAGAAAAAGTGCGGGGCATCGCGCGCAACCTGAAATCGCTCGGCTTCGTGCCTGATATCATCATCGGCCATCACGGCTGGGGCGAAACCCTGCATCTGGTTGATGTATGGCCCGGCGTGCCGCTGCTCGGTTATTTCGAGTTCTATTATAATCTGACCGGGCAGGATATCGGCTTCGATGCCGAATTCCCGCCCTCACCCGATGT
>JAYTQP010000350.1:0-3823 GCA_043746675.1 Rhodospirillales bacterium
AGTTTGGCGCCCATTACGAAATCGCCGAAATCCATCGACAGATTATCCGCCACGCCGTTAACGAAGTAGCGCATTCCAACCTCGTAGTCCGCTTGCGGGTTGTTCGAATCGCGATCGAAAAAAGCGATCCGCACCCGGCCGCTGGATAACTTCGCCAGCGCGGGCCAGGCAGATTTTGCCGCACCGTTCCAGCCGGCGATGGCGATGGCGCTGTTTTGCGCGCCGCTGGTGCCGGTGCCGTCGAATAACGGCACGGCGATGAATTTCTTGCCGGCCTGCGCGGCCGCCAGCAATGCGGCTGTATGTGCCATCGGGAATAAGGTGCCCGGCGGCAGCTTCTTGGTGGCGGTTTCGGGCAAGCTGTAATTCACCACCCCACCGGTCGCAGATTTGGTGGCGATGCCAGCGATTTCACTGCTTACCTTGCCGTCGTTGGTCTGGCGCAGGCGAAACCGCAGGGTTTTGCCATCCTTGCTTTCCACCGTGCTGTAATCCGACAGCATTTCCGACTGGCTGCCATCCTTGCCGGTTAGCTGCATGTGCAGCCGCTGGCGCACCACCCAGGCGTCGCAGCCGTCACTGACCTCGTATTCCATGCTGCCGGTGCCGGCGATGACATCGTTGCGGCCTTGTTCCAGGTGCAGATCATAGCGCGCGCGGTGGGCGGCAAGCGCGGCCGCAGGCGCCGCCGCTGGCACCATGCCCGACGTGAGTACGACAGCAAAAACGATCGCGACGGTCAGATGGCGCATCCACGAACTCTCCTGAACCCAACCGAACATAGGAAGTGCGGATCGATTGCACCAGCCGCCGCATCCCCGCGAGCCCGAATAACGCAATGGCGCACCGAACGCCGGCCCGATTTGCGGTCTTGGTGGGCGCCGCCGGACCGGCTAGAACAGTGCGCAATGCGTCCGTAACGGGCGCTTAAAGGAGGGGCTGACATGAAGTTTCGCGCACCATTTGCCGCCCAATTGCTCGTCGCGGCCTTGCTGGCCGCCCCGGTTGCCGCCCGCGCCGACATCACCATCGGCGCCGTGCTGTCGCTGACCGGCGGTGGCGCCTCGCTCGGCATTCCCGAACGCAACGCCATCGAACTGCTGCCGCGCGAGATCGCCGGGCAGAAAATTCGCTATGTCGTGCTCGACGATGGTACCGACAGCACCAAGGCGGTGCAGGCGTTCCAGAAGCTGGTCAGCGAGGACAAGGTCGATTTCATCATCGGGCCGTCGGTCACTCCGACCTCGATCGCGGTGCTCGGCGTGGCCGGCACTTCGGGCACGCCGATGGTGAGCACGGCAGGCTCGCAGGCGGTGATCGAGCCACCGACCGACGGGCGCCGCTGGGCGTTCAAGCTGGCGTCGCCGGAAGCGGCGATGCTGGCGGTGCCGTTGGATTATTTCAAGGCGCATGGTGGCAAGACCATCGGCAACATCGCCTTTGCCACCGCTTTCGGCGATGCCTTCAGCCATGCGCTGACCACCGAGGCAGCCAAGCGCGGCCTGAAGGTTACCGGCACCGAAACCTTCAACCTCAACGACACCTCGGTTACCCCGCAGGTGCTGAAGGCGATGTCGGCCAAGCCGGACGCGA
Source organism: Rhodospirillales bacterium (assembly GCA_043746675.1). Classification (GTDB taxonomy): domain Bacteria; phylum Pseudomonadota; class Alphaproteobacteria; order Acetobacterales; family Acetobacteraceae; genus CAITOL01. The sequence goes on from JAYTQP010000350.1 coordinate 1,594, forward strand.
TCTTCATGGCGACCTCCGGCACCCCCGGCGCGCTGCCGGTGCTGGAACTGCGCAACCGCAATTATCACGGTATGTTGATCGCCAACCAGGGCATTGCCAACCTCGATTTCCTGCGCGTTGCCGGAAAGTCGGCGGAAGGGGTGGTGCTGGCATCGAGCCCGGTAACGGTGGCCGAGCAACTGCCGGATAACCATCCGATGAAGGCCGGCGCAATGGCGTTCGTGAAAGTGTATGAAGCCAAGTGGGGCGCCAATACGCGCAATCTGTTCGCCGCCACCGCCTGGGATGCCTACCTGCTGTTCGCCCAAGCCGTCCCCGGCGCTTTGAAGCTCGGCCAGCCCGGCACGGCCGCGTTTCGCACCGCGCTGCGTGACGGCATCGAAAACGGGCCGGAGCTTGCCGGTGCCGCCGGCATCTACAAGATGACCCCGACCGACCATAACGGCACCGACAATCGTTCGCTGGTGATGGTCGAGGTTAAAGACGGGCACTGGAAGTATCTGCCCTGAGGCACTCCGCTACAGCGGGTCGTGGCAGGCGACCATCTGGCCGCCTGCCAGCGGCGTAAGCTCCGGCATTTCGGATGCGCAGCGTTCGGTGGCGCGCGGGCAGCGGGTGCGGAAACGGCAGCCGGATGGCGGCGCGATCGGCGAGGGTGGCTCGCCGATCGCCACGCCCTCGGCCGGCCGCATATCCGGGTCCGGCAACGGGATCGCATCCAGCAGCAGGCGCGTATAGGGATGCGCGGGGGAGCGGAACAGCGCCTCGGTGGGTGCAACCTCGCAGATGCGGCCAAGATACATCACTGCGATGCGATCGCTCACCGCTTTCACCACGGCAAGATCGTGGGCAATGAACAACAGCGTAAGCCCGTAACGGTCCTTCATGTCTTCGAGCAGATTGATGATCTGGGCGCGAATGGAAACGTCGAGCGCGGACACCGGCTCGTCGCAGACGATCAATTCCGGTTCCAGAATGAGCGCGCGGGCGATGGAAATGCGCTGGCACTGGCCGCCGGAAAATTCATGCGGTAGGCGGGCGATGGTGGTGTCCGGATCGAGGCCGACATTGCTGAGCGCCTCCCGCACCCGGCGGCCGCGTTCGGCGGCGTCTTTCATCCCGGCGATGATCAACGGTTCGGCAACGATATCGCCAACCCGGCGGCGCGGGTTGAGCGCGGCGATCGGGTCCTGAAAAATCAGTTGCAGCCGCTTGCGCATGCGCCGCATGTCGGGGCCGGACAAGCCGCCGAGATCCTGGCCATCGAACAGCACCTGGCCGGAGGTGGCGCGGTAAAGCTGTAGCACAGCACGGCCAAGAGTGGATTTTCCGCACCCGCTTTCGCCGACCAGGCCGAGGGTTTCGCCGCGTTGCACGGCAAGGCTGACCGCGGTGACCGCGTGCACAATATGCCCGCCAACCTGGAATTCGACGGTAAGGTTCCTGATATCGAGCAGCGGGTTCATGCCGCGTGTGCCAGCGCCAGCGGATGAAAGCAGGCGAACTGGTGGCCGGCGCTATCGGCCGCGGTCAATGCCGGCTTGGCGCCCTGGCAATCCGCTTCGGCAAACTTGCAGCGCGGGGCAAAAGAACAGCCGGGCAACGGCCGCGTTGGGTCCGGCGGGCGGCCGCCGATTGCCGGCAGGCGGGTGTGTGGCGGCGTATCCATGCGCGGCAGGGCGGCCAGCAGGGCGGCGGTGTAGGGCATCCGCATGCGACGAAAAAGATCGCGGGTCGGCGCGCGTTCTACTATCCGGCCGGCATACATCACCGCGACCTCGTCGGTGCGGCCGGCGACCACGCCGAGATCGTGGGTCACCAGCACCATCGCCATCTGCCTGGTGCGCTGTTCGCGCGCCAGCAAATCGAGGATTTGCGCCTGCACGGTCACGTCGAGCGCGGTGGTCGGTTCGTCGGCGATCAGCAGCTTCGGTTCGCAGGAAATCGCGATGGCGATGGCGACGCGCTGGCGCATGCCGCCGGAAAGTTGATGCGGATAGGCACGCATGCGTTCGTCCGGCGAGGGTATGCCAACTTCCTCCAGCAGCGCGATGCCGCGGCGGGTCGCCTCGCTTTGTGTCAGGCCGAGATGCTCGCGCAGGGTTTCGGTGATCTGGTTGCCGATCGTCAGCACCGGGTTCAGCGAGGTCATCGGATCCTGAAACACCACCGCAATGCTGCGCGCGCGCAACTTGCGCAGGGTTTCCGCCGGCAGGCGCGTCATGTCCTG
>JAYTQP010000351.1:0-2917 GCA_043746675.1 Rhodospirillales bacterium
GCGGTCTAGTCGGTTTCACCGTGCACGTCATCGTCCCCAATCTCGATGTCGGCCGGCGGCATATCGCCGAGCTGGAAGAACACAGCATTGCTCCAGACCCCCAGCACCTCGCGCCCCATCACCATCCCCGGTTCGGCCAGCGCGACCAACTCGTAATAAACCGCCCGACCAATTCGTGCCTCCACCGGGAACTGTCCGCCACCGGCGCGAATTTGCACATACGGCGTCGGCTCGCAGGTCAGCAGATCATGCGCCACCCGGATCGGGTGCTCCGGCCCGGCGGTGATCAACTGGTCCACATTGGTGCGAAAGGTCAGCACCTGATCCCGTCCAACGCCGGTCCAGTCCAGCTCCACCGCCACGAAGGGGGCGTCCTCCACTTCGATCTTGCCGCGTTCGGCCGGGGTTTGCAGGAAAAAATTGCCGCACGCCTCCCGCCGCAACACGGACGCGAACAAACACACCAGCGGCTTGCGATTGATCGGCGTGCCACGATACAGCCAGGTGCCATCACGCTTGATGATAAACGGCAAATCGCCGCACTCGGTCGGCGCCCGCTTCGGCATAGTGAGCAGCGGCGTGGTGCCCGCCGAAGCTAAAGCTGCATCCGTCTCGGTTGCCGTCCGGTCGTCCAACGTGCGTCTCCTGCCGCAGCCCCCGATCTTCGGTGCCGATGCATGCTGCATGGGATTTGATCTGTTGCCCGGTAGTCGAATACCGCTAGCATCCCCACTTGACCAGAGTTGGCGTGTCCCGCCCCCCGAGACAAGAGACGACCAACGCGTCCCACCAATTTCCTTTGCGCCGCCCGCAGGAGCTTTTCCCGATGCAAACCCAAGTGGCCGCTGCCGGCGACGACATCCTGACCGCCATCGCCCGCCTCGGCCACAAGCTCGCCGGCGTCCGCTCCGAAATCGGCCGCGCCATCCACGGGCAAGCGGATGTGATCGAGCAAACCCTGACCTGCCTGCTCGCCGGCGGCCATGTGCTGCTGGTCGGCGTGCCAGGCCTTGGTAAAAGCCGGCTGGTCGAAACCCTCGCCATCGTGCTCGGCCTCAACGCCAAACGCATCCAGTTCACGCCGGACCTGATGCCGCCTGAGATCACCGGGTTCGAAACCCAGGATATCGACGCCGATGGCCGCCGCAGCTTTCGCTTCATCCCCGGCCCGGTGTTCTGCCAACTGCTGATGGCCGACGAAATCAACCGCGCCAGCCCGCGCACCCAGGCCGCCCTGCTGCAAGCCATGCAGGAACGCCGGGTCTCGGTCGCCGGGGTTGAACATGTCCTGCCCGAACCCTTCCACGTGCTGGCCACCCAAAACCCGATCGAACAGGAAGGCACCTACCCCCTGCCGGAAGCCCAACTCGACCGCTTCCTGCTCGAAATCGAAGTCACCTACCCCGATCTCGCCAGCGAACGCGCCATGCTGATCGCCACCACCGGCGCCGCCGAAACCCGCCCCACCGAAGCCCTCTCCGCCCAAGACCTGCTCGAAGCCCAAAGCCTGGTCCGCCAAATGCCGGTCGGCGACAGCGTGCTCAACGCCATCCTCGCCCTCGTCCGCAACGGCCGCCCGGAAACCTCGGACGAACCCCTGGTCACCGACAACGTCGCCTGGGGCCCCGGACCACGCGCCGCCCAAGCCCTGATGCTTACCTGCCGCGCCCGCGCCCTGCTCGATAACCGTCTCGCCCCCAGCATCGACGACGTCATCGCCCTCGCCCCCGCCGTCCTCCGCCACCGCATGGCCCTAACCTACGAAGCCCGCGCCCGCGGCGTGACGCCGGCCACCATCATCAACCGCCTGACGGAGCGGTTGGGATGATGCGCGGCTGCGGTGCGGTGGTGGGGAAGCAAGCAAGGCGGGGGCGTCGCCCCTCGACCCCACAAGGGGGCAGAAGCCCCCTTGACCCCATGACTCAAGGAAGAATTGGGTCAGGGAAGAAGGGGGGCGACATCACTGCTGCAACGGCCTCGCAGCCCCCCTTCTTCCCTGACCCAACCCCTTGCTTAAAGTTACGGGGGCAAGGGGACCCCTGTCCCCTTGCGGGTCCAGGGCAGAGCCCTGGCCTTGCTTCCGTCCTCCATCACCCACTCTCGCTCCAAGCATGACCCAAACCGCGCGTCAGGCGGAGGTGATTGCCGGGCGGTTGCCGCCGTTGCAGGTTGCGGCGGCGCGGGTGGCGGCGACGGTTTGGCAGGGGGTGCATGGGCGTCGGCGGGTTGGGGTTGGGGACGGGATTTGGCAGTTTCGGCCGTTTGTGGTGGGCGATGAGGTAAGGCGGATCGATTGGCGCAAGTCGGCGTTGGCGGATGCCTTGATTGTGCGGGAGACCGAGTGGGAGGCGGCGCAGACGGTGGTTTTATGGCGGGATGGGTCGCCGAGCATGCAGTGGAAGTCGCGCGGGGCTGATGTGGCGAAGCTGGATCGGGCCGGGCTGTTGGTGTTGGCGTTGGCGGCGTTGTTGTTGCGTGGGGGGGAGCGGGTTCGGCTGTTGGGCAGTGATCGGCAGTATGGCGGGGCGGGCGGGTTGGATCGGCTGGCGTTGGATTTGGCCGGGTTGGCGGCGGAGGATGGTTTGCCGACCGCGATGGCGGCGGTGCCCCGGCATGCAAGGATGGTGTTGATCGGCGATTTTCTGGCGCCGCCGGAGGCGATTGCGGCCAGTGTCGGGCGATTGGCTTCGTTGCCGGCGGGCGGGCATCTGGTGCAGGTGCTCGATCCGGCGGAGGTTGATTTGCCGTATCGCGGGCGGGTGCGGTTTACCGGGCTGGAGCGTGAGGCGCCGACCTTGGTGCGGCGGGTGGAGGGGTTGCGCGGGGCCTATGGGGCGCGGCTGGCGGCGCAGCGGGCCAGTTTGGCGGCGATCGCGGCAGGCGCGGGCTGGGGGTGCAGTTTGCACCAGACCGATGC
>JAYTQP010000352.1:0-2370 GCA_043746675.1 Rhodospirillales bacterium
TGGCGTCCACATCCTGTCACTCCTGCGAATCGAGGCTGGAGCCATCGAATCACAGAAGATTCAAACGATTCAAGATGTTTTCGGACCGACACTTAGAAAATTGCAAAGAACGGGGTCGTTAAAATCTACACCACGTCCGCAGGGCGGAGACTGCATGGATGCGCGCCGGTTCCGTCCTCGACCTGAAACGTCGCGTGATTGATGCCGAAATGCTCGCGCAATTCTTCGCACGCGCCATGCAACATATCGTCGTCGATTGACGCGCCGGGCCGCACCAGATGCGCCGTCAGTGCCGTTTCCGTGGTGCTCATCCCCCAGATATGGAGATCGTGAACTTCGACCACGCCGGGGAGCTTGTTCAGGAACGCGGCGACCTTTTCCGGATTGATGCCGGGCGGAACGGCATCAAGCGAAAAATTCACCGAATCCCGCAGCAGCGACCAGGTGCCAACCACGATGATCGCGCTAACGACGAGGCTGATCGCGGGATCGATCCATAGCCAGCCCGTCCAGAGGATAACAGCGCCCGCGATCACCACGCCGAGAGCGAGGACGGCATCCGACGCCATGTGCAGAAACGCACCCTTGATGTTCAGATCGTCTTTCCGGCCAGACATGAACAGGAACGCGGTTACGCCGTTGACGATGATGCCCACCGCAGCCACCACCATGATGACGAAGCCGCCAGCCGGTTCCGGGTCCATTACGCGGCGAATTCCCTCCCACGCGATGCCACCGGTGACGATCAGCAGAACAATGGCGTTGCCGAGTGCGGCGAGTATCGAGGACCGCCGCAAACCGTAAGTGTAGCGTCCGCTCGGCTGGCGTTTGCCGAGGGCAGCCGCCAGCCACGCGCCCGCAAGGCCCAGGACGTCACCGAGATTATGACCGGCATCGGCCAGCAGCGCGAGCGAGTGCGCTATGACGCCGTAAAACGCTTCACCGACAACGTAGGCAAGATTGAGAGCGATGCCGATCGCGAACGCTTTGCCAAAATTCGCTGGGGTGTGTTGGTGCCCGCCGACGCCGTGATGATGGTCATGACCATGATCGTGATCGTGGTCGTGAGCTTGGTCGTGTTTGGCCATCCCGCCTACTCCGCTGCCACAGCAACGGGCGCGGCGCGCTCGGCGTGAATTTCGCGGCGTGCCTGAGTGACGATTTGCCAGCCGCCCCATAGGCCAAGCAGGCCCATGATGGTGGCGACCGCAATATCCGGCCAGCCGGTGCCGGTGCCGAAAACGCCCATCGCCGCGATCAGCACCGCCGCGTTGCCAACCGCATCGTTGCGCGAGCAAATCCAGACAGAACGCATATTCGCGTCGCCCGTGCGGAAGCGAAAAAGCATTACAGCCACGCCGCCATTGGCGACCAAGGCTGCGATACCGACCACGCCCATGATTTCGGGCTGAGGCAGCATCCCATAGAAGGCATGCCACGCCGTGCTGCCGAGCACCCACAAAGCGAAGGCAATTAAGGTGCAGCCCTTTCCGACCGCCGCGTGCGCGCGCCATGAGAGCGCCATCCCGGCCACGCCGAGACTAATGGCATAATTCGCGGCATCACCGAAAAAATCGAGCGCGTCAGCTTGCAGGGCGGCCGAACCGGCAGCGGCGCCCGCGACGATTTCAGCGACGAAGAAACCGGCATTGATGAAAAGTGCAATCCAAAGTGCGCGCCGCCATCTGGGGCTGTTGAGCGCGCCGCCAGAGCTTGCGGCAGAGGAACAGGCGACATCGTGACAGCAGGCCATGCGAACGCCTCGGCGATTTGCGACGACCATTCTATAAACCTTGTAGTAGCTACAAGGTCAAGGGGAAGATCATGAACATTGGCGAACTGGCACGCGCGGCGGACACGAAGGCGGAAACCATCCGCTACTACGAGCGGATCGGCCTGTTGCCATCCCCGCCCCGAACGGTAGGCAACTACCGCGACTATTCGAACGCACATGCGAGCCGCCTCACCTTCACCCGGAAGGCGCGCGACCTTGGGTTTTCCATCGAGCAGATACGAGCGCTGCTCACGCTTGCCGACGACAAAGGGCAATCGTGCGAAGCCGTGGACGCCATCGCCCGCGCCCACCTGGCGGACGTGAAGCGGAAATTGGCCGACCTCTCCGCGCTCCGGCGGGAACTGGATTCGCTTATCGGGCATTGCCGTCATGGAACAGTGGCCGACTGTCGCATCATCGAGGCGCTTGCCCCAACCCGTGCATAGATCAAGCCGATCGCCCAGATTCGCACTGCCATCGGCTTGTGGTGACAGCGGAGGCAAAAATTAAGGAGCCGGCGGCTCAGGGTATTGTGGATGGTTGGGTTGGCGCATGACGCTGCGCTTATGCGCCCTACCAGCAACTTTCGTGAAATT
>JAYTQP010000353.1:0-13597 GCA_043746675.1 Rhodospirillales bacterium
GCAGCCTCCATCGGCGCCAGGAAGTCCGGCCCGCTGCCCGCCAACGCCTCTTTCAGCAAGCCGATCTGAAAGCGCCCTTGCGGGATTGGCACCAGGCGCACCACCGGCTTGTTGCCCTTGGCAATCACCACCTCCTCGCCGGCGAGCGCGGCGTCGATTAGTTTGGACAAATTGGTCTTGGCGGCATGGACGGATGCTTGTTGCATGGAAGCCTCGCACTCAACGCGGCTAACTTAGCCAATTCTCCAACCTATTTCAACCGCCCCAAATCATCGCGCGCCTCGCGAAGCAACCCACCCGACCCCAATCGTCAAATAATAGTTAGTAGTAAAATCACCCCTTGCACCGAATCGCGTCTTGTGGTTGTTAGCAACAATGACAACAAACCCCGCTTCCCGCTTCACGCCGCTGGCCATCCAGCTCGCCCAGATCCTCGGCGGCCTGCGCACGGCGATCGCCACCTGCGGCGGGCGGCGCATGCTGGGTTGGGACCGCCGCCCGGACGATCCGCGCATCGTCCCCTTGATCATCCCCATCTGCGCCCGCATCGCCCGCCTGCTGGCCCGCTTCGAGCGTCTGATCGCCCGCCTCGCCGCCGGCTGGCGGCCGACACCCGCATCCGCCGGCTGGCGGCCAACGCCCGCGCCCGCCCATCCGCTCGCGTCACCGCGCACGAACCCGGCCACCCCCGCATTGCCGCGCGGCTTCGGCTGGCTGCTGCAACTCACCCACGGCGCCACCGGCGCGTCCGGCCATTTGCAGGCCCTGCTGGCCGAGCCCGGCATGGCCGATTTGCTCGCCCTCGCACCCAGCGCCGGCCGCATCTTGCGCCCGCTGGCGCGCATGCTCGGGATCCAGCCGGCCCCGCCACTGGCCGAAACCGCCCCACCCCCACCAACCCCGGCCGGCCCGCGCCCGCCACGCCACCCCAACGGCCGGTACTGCGCCGCGCCGCCACCTTGGCAGGCGCCGCTAAGCCGATTTTCAACGCCCCGCTGAACCGCCGGGCACAGTCACGCCCTATTCGTTACGATATCAAAATAATCTTATCCAACCGCCGAAATCTCAGCCCTGCGTCTGAATGAAAGCCTTGATCCGCGGTGCCACCTCGGCATTGAAGCGGCGGCCGTTGAACAGTCCGTAATGTCCCACCCCCGGCTGCTCGAAATGCATCCGCTTGCTGTCAGCCAGATTGGGGGTCAGTTTATGCGCCGATCTGGTCTGCCCAATGCCGGAAATATCGTCGCGCTCGCCCTCGATGGTCTGGATCGCGGTGCGGGTGATGGCAGCCAGCGCGATCGCCTCGCCACGATAGCGAAACAATCCGCGCGGCAACTGATGTTCCAGGAACACTGCCTGAATGGTTTGCAGGTAATATTCGGCGGACATATCCATCACCGAACGATATTCCTCGTAGAAGCGCCGCTTGGCTTCCAGTGGCTCGCCGTCGCCATCGACCAGATGCTGAAACATCTGCCAATGCGCTTCGACATGCTTGTCCATATTCATCGCCAGGAAGCCGGCCAGTTGCAGGAAACCGGGATAAACCTGCCGCATGAAGCCGGCATGGCCGAACGGCACCCGATGGATCACCTTGCTGCGGAACCAGTCCAGATCGTGGCTCTTGGCGAAATTATTCACCGCCGTCGGCCCTTCGCGGGTGTCGATCGGGCCGCCGATCAGCGACATCGAAATCGGCGCCGCCGCGATATCGCCAGCATTCAGCAGGGCAACCGCAGCCATGACCGGCACCGCCGGCTGGCATACCGCTATCACATGCACATCGGGGCCAAGAAACCGAATGAAGTCGATGACATAGTCGATATAGTCGGCCAGATCGAAGTCGGGTCCCGTCAGCTTCATGCTGCGGGCGTCGCGCCAATCGGTGATATAAACATCGTGATCGGGCAGGAACGCCTTCACCGTGCCACGCAGCAAAGTGGCGAAATGGCCGGACATCGGCGCCACCATCAGCACCTTGCGATCGGCCGGGCGATGCGTGTCGCGGCGGAAATTCAGCAGATCGCCCCACGGCCGCGAAAGCACGATCCGTTCCGAAATCGCCACGCTCGCGCCATCGATCGTCACGCTGTCGTGGCCGAACGCCGGCTTGCCGTAAATGCGTGTGGTGTGCTCGAAACTATCCAAAGCGGCGGCGGCGACCTTGCCCAGCGGCGTCTGCCGCAGCGGGTTGAATGGCAAATCCATCATGGTCAGCGCGTTGGAAGCAAAAACGCGCAGCGGGGCCATGCTGGCCCGCTGCATCTCATAGGCCTGATAGAGCATTCGCTAACCTTTCGTCGACGCGCTAATCTTAAATCATGGGTGGAATTTTTCCTGGCGCGTTGCCGCGTCCCGCCCCCTGCCCTCGTCCGATCGAATCAGTCGGATTTCTTATCTACCAGATGTTCCATAAGAACTCCTCAACGGCAAGCCCGGCAGTACCCCTAGGCCAGATGGCAGGCGACCAGACTGTCACCCTTCGGACGCCACGCCGGTGCCTCGCTCCCGCATCGCGCCACCGCCACCGGGCAGCGGGTATGAAACCGGCAGCCCGGCGGCGGCCGGGCCGGGCTGGGGATTTCGCCGACCAATGGCACCGCCAGCTTGGCCCGCTGCCTGATCGGATCGGGTTCCGGCACCGCCGCCAGCAGCGCCCGCGTGTAGGGGTGGCGCGGTGCTGCGAACAAAGCGTCGCGCGGCGCCAGTTCCACCAGACGGCCGAGATACATCACCGCCACCCGGTCGCAAACATGCCTGATAACCGCCAGATCATGGCTGACGAACAAACTCGCCATGCCATGCCGCGCCTGCAAATCCACCAGCAGATTGAGAATTTGCGCGCGCACCGAAACATCCAGCGCCGAAACCGGCTCATCGCACACCAGCAACGCCGGGCGCAGCGCCAGCGCACGCGCGATCACGATGCGCTGGCGCTGGCCCCCGCTGAACTGATGCGGGTAGAGCCGCGCATGCTCCCCCCGCAGGCCAACCTCTTCCAGCAATGCCGCAACCCGCAACTGCAACCCAGCACCACGGGCAATACCGCGCACCAGCAGCGGCTCGCCGATCGCCGCCCCGATCGTCATGCGCGGATTGAGCGCGGTGACCGGATTCTGAAACACCATCTGCACCCGCGCCCGCACCGCCCGCAAAGTGGCGCGGGTAGCACCGGCAAGCTCGGTACCCAGCACCCGCACCGAACCGCCAGTAGGCGCCAGCAGCCCGACCACGGCATTGGCGAGCGTGGATTTGCCGCAGCCGCTTTCCCCCACCAGGCCGAGCGTCTCGCCCGCCGCGATGCTGAAGGAAACCCCGTCAACCGCGCGCACCGGCGCCGCCTTGGCCGCGAAATGGACCGCGAGATCGGTGAGTTCGAGCGCCTTCACGCGATCGCCGCAGGGTGAAAGCAGGCAACCGCGCGATCGGGCGCGAAACGTCGTAAAACCGGAGTTTCAGCGCAACAACGCGCCTCCGCACGCGGACAGCGATCGGCAAACCGGCAACCGTGGCCAAATTCCGCCGGGCTCGGCACCCGGCCCGGGATTACTGCCAGCGGCGCCTTCGGCGTATCGGTCAGGCGCGGCATGGAAGCCAGCAACAGCCCGGTATAGGGGTGCAGCGGGTTGGCGAAAATCGCCTCCGCGGTGCCGGTTTCAACGATCCGGCCGGCGTACATCACCGCCACCCGGTCGGCGATATCGGCGACCACGCCCATGTCATGGGTCACCAGCAGCACCGCCGTTTGCCGTTCAGCCGCCAACTGGCGCAGCAAAGCCAGGATTTGCGCCTGGATGGTAACGTCCAACGCCGTCGTCGGTTCATCGGCGATCAGCACCGCCGGGCGGCCGATCAGCGCGCAGGCGATCATCGCGCGCTGGCACATGCCGCCGGAAAGCTCGAACGGGCGCTGGGTCAGGCGGCGCTCGGGATCCGACAGGCCGACCGCCTCAAGCATGGCAATGATCTCACCGCGCACCCGCGACAATGGCGCCCGCAAGGTTTCGGCGATTTGCGCGCCGATGGTTGCCAGCGGGTCCAACGCCGCCTGCGGTTCCTGGAAAATCATGGCGATCTGCCGGCCGCGCAGGTCTCGCATCGCGCCTTCCGCCAACACCGATATATCCTGCCCGCCCAGTTGCACGCGGCCACCGGTTTGCCGCAAGGCCGCCGGCAGCAGCCGCATGATCGCCTGCGCGGTGACCGATTTGCCGCAGCCGCTTTCGCCGACCAGCGCGAGGATTTCGCCCGGCGCGATGGCGAAGCTGATGCCGTCCACCAGCCCGACGCCGTTCAGCGCCAGCGACAGATTTTCAACCGCCAGCGCCGGCACGGTCATCTTCTAGCCGCGCCCCTGGCTGCGCGGATCAACCCGGTCGCGCAACCAGTCGCCGCACACATTGATGCACAGCACCAGCACGAACAGGCAGGCGCCGGGAAACACCGTCAGCCACCAGGCGCGCGCAACATATTGCCGCCCGACGCTCATGATCGAACCCCAGGACGGGTATGGCGGCTGAATGCCAAGCCCGAGAAAGGACAGGCCAGCCTCGAACAGGATCATCAGCCCGAATTCGCCGGTCGCCACCACCATCAGCGGGCCGGCGATATTGGGCAGGATGTGGCGCAGCATGATCCGTGGCGCCGAACAGCCCGCCATTTCGGCGGCACGAATATAAGGTAGCACCGCGACCTGCAAGGTTTGCGCGTAGGCAACGCGGGTGTAGCGCGGCCAGCGGGTCAGGCCGAGCACCAGCACCAGGTTAAAAAAACTCGGCCCCAGCACGGCAACCGTCAGCACCGCCAGCAGGATCGCCGGGATCGACAGCATGCTGTCCACCAGCCGCATGATAACCGCCGAAACCCAGCCGCCAACCCAGCCGGCAAGCAGCCCGAGGCTGGTGCCGACCAGCAGCGAGACCGAAACCGAGAGCGTCGCCACTGCCAGGGACGCGCGGGCGCCGAACAGAATCCGCGACAGCAGGTCGCGGCCAAGATCGTCGGTGCCGAGCGGGTAATACAGGGTCGCGGTACCGCTGCCGGGCGGGCGCAGCCGCATCAGCAGCGATTGCCGCAGCGGATCGGCCGGCGCCAGCAGCCCGGCGCCGAGGGCGGCCAGCACGAAGCCGGCCAGCAGCACGAACACCAGCCCCATCCCAGGCGAAATCCGCCGCATCAGCGCGCCGCCCGGATGCGCGGATCGATCCAGGCATAGGCGAGATCGGCCAGCAGATTAATGCCGATATAAACCGCCGAAACGAACAGCACGACGCTCTGCACCACCAGGAAATCCCGCGCCGCGATGGCCTGGATCGCCAGTTGGCCGATCCCCGGCCAGGCAAACACGGTTTCCACGATCACCGCGCCAGCCAGCAGATTACCAACCTCCAGCGCCGCGATGGTAACCACCGGAATGGCCGCATTGCGCAGCACGTGCCGGCGCACCGCCGCCGCCCGCGACAGGCCGCGCGCGCGCGCCGCCGCCACGTAGTCGCGCGACAATTCATCCAGCACGGCAATCCGGGTCATGCGGGCAAAGCTCGCCATGGTTACCGCGCCGAGCGCGATCGACGGCAGCACCAGGGCTTGCACGCCGTCCGCCCCCGAGGTCGGCAGCCAGCCAAGTTGCACCCCGAACAGCAGGATCAGCAAAATCCCGGTCCAGAACGTTGGCAGGCTTTGCCCGGCCAGCACCAGCCCGGCCAGCGCCCGCTCGACCCAGCGTCCGCGCCAGACCGCCATGGCGATGCCGGCCGGAATGCCAACACCCAGCGCCACCACCAGCGCGCCGGCGGCCAGCGCGACGGTGTAGGGAATGCGCTCGGCCACGATGCCGGCCACGCTGGCCCGCTGCACCAGGCTTTGCCCCAGATCGAGCCGGGCGAGATCCCTGATATAGCCGAGATACTGCACCCAGAGCGGCCGATCGAAGCCGAGCGCATGGCGCAAGGCGGCGATTTGTTCCGCACTGGCGCCTTCCGGCACCAGCAGCAAGGTCGGGTCCCCGGACAGCCGCATAACGAAGAAAACGATGGTCAGCACGCCAAAAATCGCAACCGCCGCCTGGCCGACGCGCCCGGCAAGATGCCTCACCGGATCAAGGTTGCCACTTCATGTCGGCGACGAAAAATGCCTCATTGGCGGTCGGCGTCCATTTCAGTTCCTTGCGCGCGAGGTAGATGGCGTAGTCCTGGAACAGGCCTATGCCAGGCACCTCTTCGCGCAGAATCTGGAACGCCTTGCGGTAATGGTCGAGCCGCTGGCCCGCATCGAGAATGGCGCGGGCGGCATCGACTTCGGCATCGAACGCCGGGTTGTTGAATTTCGACCAGATCGAACCGGAGCGGAACAGCGGAAAAATCACCCCGTCGGCGTCCTGACAGGCGCAGGACCAGCGGCCCTGGCTCAGCGCGCCGGCTTCCTCCGGCGTGCCCTGGCGGCGTTTGAGGTAGCTGGGTTGGTCGAGCATGACGATTTCGACCTTCAAGCCGACATCGGCCAGCATTTGCTGCACCGCCTCATTCAGCCGCCGATCATACGCCGGGGAGGTCAGGAACTGCAGCGTCGCACCTTCCGCGCCAGCTTGCTTGATCAACGCCCTCGCCTTGGCGGGGTCGAACTGCCAACCCGGCACATCCGCCACGTAGCCAAAGTTCGCCGGCGTCAGCACGATGTTGGCCGGCTTGGCGTAGCCTTGCTGCAACGCCGAAATAATCGTGTCACGGTCCACCGCCATGGCGATCGCCTGGCGCACCCGCTTATCCTTGGTCGGACCGGCGAGCGCGTTGATGAACAAATAGGCGACGCGCTCGGTCGGCACCGCCAGAACTTGCAGCGATTTTTCGGACTTCATCGCGTCCGCATCATCCGGGGTTAGCCCGCGGGTGATGTCTGCCCGACCAGTGCGCAGATCGGCGATGCGGGTGGGGATGTCCGGCACGGCGCGAAACGTGACGCTTCGAAAGCCGGGCTTGCCGCGCCAGTAGGCATCATTGGCGTCCAGCACCGTTTGCACCCCGCGCTGCCAGTGGGCGAGCTTGAACGGGCCACTGCCGATCACCGCCGCGTTGAAGCCCTGATCGCCGACTTTCTCGACATAGGCTTTCGGCACGATCGACAGCTTCACCAGTTGCGCCATCAGCGCCGGATACGGGGATTTGGTGTGCAGCGTGATCTGCGCCGGGCCGGTGATGTCCACGCTGGCAATCTGGTCGAACTGCGACAATTGTGGGCTTTTGAGCGCCGGGTTGATCATCCGGCGCACACTGAAGGCGACATCTTCCGGGGTGAGCTTGCTGCCATCCTGAAACAGAATGTCGGTGCGAAGATCGAAAACAATGGTTTTGTCGTCGGTGTATTTCCAGCCGGTGGCAACCTGCGGCACGATCTTGCCGGCGGCATCGCGGGTCACCAGATTGTCGAAGATGTTGCGGTAAACGCTGTAACTATCGGTATCCCACTGCAGCTGCGGGTCCATGGTGGCGACATCGCCGGGCAGATCGACGACCAGATTGTCCTTGGGCTGGGCCAATGCGGCGGCGGCGAGCAGGATGAGCGGCACGGCGAGCGCGAGGCGACGCATGGCGGGTTCTCCTGTGAATGCCAGGCGATGATGCCGCGCCCCCGGGTTTGGCGCAATCGGCACACCGAACAGATTTTTTGCCGCAATGCAGCATCACGCTTCTTGCGTCGCCGGCACCAGCCGCTAAGACGGGGGCAGCCCGAGCAGAAAGCAGCCGCAGATATGTCCGATCTCGTAAAAATCCCCGCGACCCTCATTCCTGGCGACGGCATCGGCCCGGAGGTGACGGCGGCGACCGTCGCCGTGCTCGATGCGCTCGGTGCGCCGTTTGCCTGGGATCGCCAGCTTGGCGGCGTGGCGGCGATTGCGGACGCCGGCGATCCGCTGCCGGAAGCCACCCTGGCCAGCATTCGCCGCACCAAGCTGGCGCTGAAAGGGCCGCTGACCACGCCGGTTGGCGGCGGATTTCGATCGGTCAACGTGCGGCTGCGGGAGGAATTTCACCTCTACGCCAATCTGCGCCCGGCGCGGAGCTTGGTGCCGGGCGGGCGTTACGACGACATCGATGTGGTGATCGTGCGGGAAAATCTGGAAGGGCTTTACGTCGCCTTCGAGCATTACATCGCCATCGGCGACGATCCGCACGCGGTGGCGATGTCGTCCGGCGTGAACACCCGCGAAGGGTCGCGGCGGATTGCCGAATTCGCCTTCGACTACGCGCTCCGCAACGGGCGCAAGAAAGTGACCATCGTGCACAAGGCCAACGTGCTGAAGGCGCTGACCGGGGTGTTCCTCGAAACCGCGCTGGAGGTGGCGAAGAAATACGAAGGCCGGGTGGCGGTGGACGACCGCATCGTGGACGCCTGCGCGATGCAGATGGTGCTCAACCCGTGGCAGTTCGATGTGATCGTAACGACCAACTTGTTCGGCGATATTTTGTCCGACCTCGCGGCCGGGCTGGTCGGCGGGCTGGGAATGGCGCCGGGGGCGAATATCGGCCTGCACGCAGCAATTTTCGAGGCGGTGCACGGCTCCGCCCCCGATATCGCCGGCAAGGGCATCGCCAACCCGACCTCGCTGATGCTGGCGGCCGGGCTGATGCTGGAACATGCCGGGATGCTGGACAAGCGCCAGCGGCTGGAAGCGGCGATCGATGCGGTGCTGAATACGGATAACGTTCGCACCGGCGATCTAGGTGGCAAGGCGACGACGCAGGAATTTACCGCGGCGGTGGTCAAGCGGTTGGGCTGAGCGGCCGGCGCGAAGGATCGTAGGGCGGGTGCAACCCGCCATCTTCCGTGGTACACGAAGATGGCGGGCTGAAGCCCGCCCTACGTGTGTTTCACGATCAGCGCGTCCACCGCCAGAATCCGCCCGCCGGCGCAGATCAGCGGGTTGACGTCGATTTCGGCCACCATGTCGGCGTGGTCGGCGATGAATTCGCCGACTTGAACCACCACTTTCGCCAGCGCGTCGCGATCCACCGAAGGCAGGTTGCGGAAGCCGTTCAGCATCGCCTGGCCTTTCAGGCTGGCCAGCATGCCGAGCGCCTCGTGCTGCGTAACCGGCGCCAGAGCAACGGCGGTGTCTTTCATCAGTTCGACGAAAATGCCGCCCAGGCCCACCACGATCAGCGGGCCGAACAGCGGATCGACGCGGGCGCCGATCATTATTTCCACTCCGGTCGGCACCATCGGCTGCACAAGCACGCCGTTGACGCGCGGCGGCGGGGAAACTTTGGCGGCGTTGGCCATCACTTCGGCGTAGGCTGCGCGCACGTCCGCCTCGGTTTTCAGGTTCAGCCGGATCACCCCGGCCTCGGTTTTGTGCGGCAAATCCGGGCTTTCGATTTTCAGCACCGAGGGCAGGCCCATCGAAACCGCCAAGGCGGCGGCTTCGTCGGCCGAGGTGGCCAGTTTTTCCTGCACCACGGGGATGCCGTAGGCGGCGAAGGCTTCCTTCGACTGGCGTTCGGTCAGCGTGCGTTCGGCGGCTTTCATCACCGCTGCGGCCTGCGCCTTGGCGCCCGACGGCGCGACCGAAACCAGCTTGCGTGGCGGTTCGGCCCGCTTGGCGGATAGCCAGTGCCAGGCGGCGAGGTTGGCCATGGCGCGGTCCATCGAGCGCACCACGATCACGCCGGGTTCCTGTGCCAGTTCGATCGAGGTCGGCCCCTGTAGCCAGTCGCTGATCCAGGCATGGATGATCGGCTTGCCGGACGAGCGGGCAATCTCCCCCCACAACGGCACCCGCAGCACGCCGGCGGCGCTGGAATAGGGTGCGGGGATCAGGATGGCGCCAAACGTGTCATCCACCCCGAGCGCGCGGGCGCAGGAGGGGATGCATTCCGGGTCGTTCATCACCTGCGCGGTGACATCGAACGGGTTGGTGGTGGAGCCGAACTCGGGGATGCGGGCTTTCAGCACGTCCAGCGTTTCCGGCCGCGGCTGCGGCATCGGGATGCCATAAATCTCCGCCGCGTCCGCCGCCATGATCGCGGCACCGCCGGACGAGGCCAGCACCGCCAGCCCGCGCGGGCCGGCCTGCTTCGGCGCCTTGACGATGAAATGCGCGGCCTCCATCAGATCGGTATATTCATCGACGAGGATGGCGCCGGCGCGGGCGAAGGCGGCGCGGTAGGCGGCCTGCGAACCGGACAGCGAGCCGGTGTGCGACATCGCCGCCGCCCCGCCAAGTTCACCCACAGCGATCTTGCAGACCACCACCGGCTTGCCTTTGCTGAAGGCATATTCACAGGCTTTCATCACCCGCATCGGCTCCGAGGTGCCTTCGAACAGCATCGCGATAACGCCGACGATGGGTTCATCGGCGAGGTACATGATGTAGTCGGCCATATCGACATCGACCGAATTGCCCGAGGTCAGCACGTGGCTAACCGGCACGCCGCGCTGCAGCGCCTGTTCCAGCCCGAAGCCGAGCGCGCCGGACTGGCTGATCACGCCGACGGCGGTGCCCGGCGCGGGGATCGGCATTTCCGAGAACGGCATGAAGGAAATCCGGCTTTGCAACTCATAATTCACCGTGCCGATGCAGTTCGGCCCGATGATCGGCACGCCGGAGCCTTGCGCCAGCTTGGCCAGCCCTTCCTGCAAAGCGATATGTTCGGGACGGCCGGTTTCCGAATAGCCGGAGGCGAAGATGATGATGCCGCCGACCCTGGCTGCAATGCATTCCTTGACCACGGTCTCCACCACATCGCGCGCGGTGACGATCACCGCCACATCCGGGCTTTCCGGCAGCGCCAGCACGCTAGGGTAGCATTTGCGGTCGCCGATCTGATCGTAGCGCGCGTTCACCAGGTAGATTTCGCCGGTGTAGTTCACCATGTTCAGCAACACCCGCTCGCCAAAGGCGCCGGCGCGGGCGGACGCCCCAACAATGGCCACGCTTTTGGCGTTCAGCATCCGGGCCAACTGGGCATGGCTGTAGAGCGGGCGTTCCTGTTTCATGGACATTTGTCTCCCGAGACTTGTTTGGTTGCAGCCTAGCCATCCAAACTGCCGCCGTCACGCCCCCAGCCATGTATTCAGCGGGTTGTCGGGCTGTGAATTCGGTCTGTATGCTGCAAGCAAATCACGCAAAGGAAACGACGCCATGGCCAACGACATTCTGACCGAGGTGCACGACACCTACCGGGTTATCACCATCAATCGCCCGGAAAAGATGAACGCGCTGAACCGCGAGGCGGCGTTCGCGCTGCTGGACGCGCTGAAGGAAGCCGAGGCGGACGAGAATTGCCGGGCGCTGATCCTGACCGGCGCGGGCAAGGGTTTTTGCGCCGGCGCCGACCTGTCCGGCCGCAACGATCCGAACCGCCCGCGCAGCGCCGGCAGCACCATCGAGGACACCTGGAACCCGATCGCGCGGCGGTTGCATAACCTCCGTATGCCGACAATCGCAGCGGTGAACGGCTTCGCCGCCGGCGCGGGATCTTCCATCGCGCTGGGCTGCGACATCGTAATCGCCGGCAAGGCGGCGAAGTTCCTGCAGGCGTTCGCCAAAATCGGGCTGGTGCCGGATGCCGGCGGAACGTTTCATTTGCCGAACCTGGCCGGGCAGGCGCGGGCGCGCGGCATGGCCATGCTGGCCGAGCCGATTACCGCCGATACGGCGCTGGCCTGGGGCATGATCTGGGCGGTGACCGAGGACGCCGACCTGATGGCCGAAGCCCACAAAACCGCCGCCAAACTGGCATCGATGCCGACTCAAGCGTTGACCATGATCCGCAAGATGCTGGCGGCCGGGGCCAATTCATCGCTGGCGCAGCAGTTGGACATGGAACGGGATTTCCAGGCGGTCGCCAGCCAGACGCCGGACCATAAAGAAGGTGTTTCGGCGTTTCTGGAAAAGCGGGCGCCGAAATTTACCGGCAAATCGCACTGAAACCGGCCGCGCCAGTGGACGCCGATACCCTCGATCCCAAAGCACTGGCGCGGGCCTGCGCGGCGGCGATGTGGGCGGACGACGCTGCATCCCAGGCGTTGGGCATGCTGCTGGGCGAGGTCGGGCCGGGTTGCGCCACGATAACGATGACGGTGGCGGCGCACATGACCAACGGCCACGGCATGTGCCATGGCGGGTTCATCTTCACTCTCGCCGACAGCGCCTTCGCGTTCGCCTGCAACAGCCGCAACGAACGCGCGGTGGCCGCACAGGGGGCGATCAGCTTCCTGGCGCCGGCGCAGCGTGGCGAGGTTCTGCGGGCGGCGGCAAATGAACGTTCGCTGCTCGGGCGCAACGGCATTTACGATGTGCGGGTGACCGGAACCGACGGGCGGATGATCGCCGAGTTTCGCGGCCATTCCCGCACGCTGGGGCGCAAGTTTTTCGAGGAAGCGGGTTAGCGCCGCGACATCGGCAAGATCATTTGGCCGGAGCCCGGCCGCTGATGGCGTTCGCGCGCGCGGTCATTGTCAGCCTGCCGTCCGGCCCCGTTGGCAGGGTCTCGCGCAATGTCTGCTTCAGCGCCTCCATTTTGGCTGGACCCATCGCCTGAAGGATGATCCGTGTGCGATTCGAGAGTGCGGCCCCGTTCCAGAAGTTATCGAAATCGGTGAATTTGCGCTGAACTGTGATCGGGCGGCTCTCAATTGCTGTGAGGCCCGCAGTGGTCCATGCGCTGATCAGGTTCGACATCCGTGAGATACTGACACTCGGCGGCATCGCCGGCGGATAGCCCATCTCCCGCATCAGCGCGTCCATCGGCGCAACCGGCAGACCACCGTCGAGCCAGTCCCAGACATAGGCCGCGATGAGGCCGCCGGGCCGCACCACCCGTTTCATTTCAGCAACACCCCGGGCGGCGTCGGGCACGAAGAACAGCACCAGCGCCATAACCGCGGCATCGAAGCTTTGGTCTGGATAGGGCAGCGCCATGGCGTCGCCGATCTCGAAGGCCGCCCCCTTGGCACCAGGGCGGGTGCGGGCAAAGTTCAGCTGTCCCTCTGACGGATCAATCGCATGGATGCTGGTCGGCTTGCAGCGCTGCATCAGCAGTTCGGTGAATGCACCATTGCCGCAGCCAATATCCACCCAGCGCAATCCCGGCGCGGTGGCCAACCAATCGAGGAACTCGTCCCCGACAAGGCGGCTCCAGACACCCATATATTGTTCGTAGGCCGCACCGTCGGAAAAAGATGTGACGCTGGACGACATTTTTGTTGCCCTTTCACGCTGACCGTGTGCCTCAATTCCAACGTTAATCGTCATTCCGCCGGCTGCGCAACAGAGTTCTTGCCTCTCGATGCGGTCGTCCATCGCTTCACATGGATAGGGTTCAGCGGCAGCACCCTCTCAGTGTCCGTTCGAGAAGTTTGCCGGGTCGGTCCGGCGGTGCTTTTTGCGACTGGGAGCGTCGGGTCCTTGCCATGATGTCCCAGCATCATGGCGGCGGTCCCTCCTTCCCAGGTGCAAAAATCCCGCGCCGACCCTCCGCCGGCAGACTTCTCGGACAGACTCTTAGAGTCTGTCCGGAATCATTTAATTCCCTGACAAAGCTTTCTCAGCATCAATCGGATTGACGCCCAGCGCAAGAAAGCGAGTGCGGATCGGTTC
>JAYTQP010000354.1:0-5017 GCA_043746675.1 Rhodospirillales bacterium
GGCCCGCTGATCAGCACCCGCGATCCGGTCGGCGCGACCTTTTCAACCGAAGCCCGCAGGGCGGCGACCGCGATGCTGGCGCCGGTCAACTCGGTTTCCGGCCCGGCGCGCAGCCGCAATTCGGCATTTTCCCGCGCCAGCGCGGCGGCTTCCAGCGCCCGCTTGACCACCAGCAGCATGCGGTCCGAATTAAACGGTTTTTCGAGAAATTCGTAGGCGCCATGCTGGATCGCGGTCACCGCCATCTCGATGGTGCCGTGGCCGGACATCATCACGACAGGAACCGTCGGGTCCTCCGCCGCAATCGCCTGCAAGATGCCAAGCCCATCGAGGCGCGAGCCTTGCAACCAGACATCGAGGATCACCAGCGATGGGCGGCGGGCGCGAAAAGCGTCGAGTGCCGAGTCCGAATCCGCCGCCTGCCGAGTGGCATAACCTTCATCGCCCAGAATGCCATCCACCAGCATGCGGATATCGGGCTCATCATCAACGATCAGAATTTCATGCGCCATCGCGCGGCTCCTGTGACCCCGCCATACCCAGCACTTCGGGCTGCGGCTTCAACGGCCAGCACAAACTTGCCACAGCCCCGGCCCCCGGCCAATCCGCATCCGGCACTCGATCTTCCAGGCGAACGAAGCCACCATGATCCTCCATGATCTTCTTGACGATCGCCAGTCCCAGTCCGGTGCCTTTCGGTTTATGGGTCACGTAGGGTTCCATCAGCCGGTCGCGGTCGGCCGGCGGCAGGCCGACGCCATTATCGGCCACCATGATGATGACCTGTCGATCGTCCGAGGTGACCGCGACGGCGATGCGGACCGCCTCCTGCGACCCCATCGCCACCGCGTCCGCCGCATTTAGCAGCAAATTGGTCAGCGCCTGGCCAAGCAGCCGGCGATCGCAGATCGCGAACGGGCCGGCTTCGGGGATGCTGATCGCCCAGGAAATTTCCGGGTGGCCGGTTTGCTGCAACACCAAAGCATCCCGCACGATGCGGCCAACATCGTCCGCCCGCATCACCGGCTGCGGCATGCGGGCGAAGGCGGAAAACTCATCGACCATGCGGCCGATATCGCCGACATGGCGCACGATGGTATCGGCGCACTGAATGAAGGTTTCCGGGTCGGAGGTGATTTCGCGGGCAAAACGCCGCTTCAGCCGCTCGGCCGATAATTGGATCGGCGTCAGCGGGTTTTTTATCTCGTGCGCGATGCGCCGGGCAACGTCGGCCCAGGCGGCCTTGCGCTGGGCCGATTGCAGCGCGGTGATATCATCGAATGTGGCAACGAAATGGAACGGTCGCGGTTCGGCGCTGTCATCTTCCAGCATCGCACTGCGATCGGCGCCGATCCGCAGCAGCAGCACCCGGCGCTTGCCGGGCGGCCCGATACCAACCTCGGCGGTATGGGCCTGCGCCGGGGCGGCGATCGTGGCGGCGAGCAGTTCGGCGAATTCCGGCACCACCGCGGCCAAATTCTGCCCAACGGCGGCAAGCAGATCGATTTCCAGCAACTGGCCGGCGATCCGGTTCGGCAGTTCGATGCGGCCCTGCTGGTCCAGCCCGATCACCCCGGCCGACACGCCAGACAGCACCGCCTCGATGAAGCGTCGGCGGCCGTCGATCTGGCTGTAGGCTTCCATCAACTCGCCGCGCTGGGCGGCAAGCTGGCCGGTCATCCGGTTGAAGGCGCGGCCAAGCCAGGAAATTTCGTCGCCGGCATCGCGCTCCGGCACCCGCACGGTCAGGTCGCCGGCGCGCACCCGTTCCACCGCCACGATCAGCCGCCCCACCGGGCGGGCGATCTGGTTGGCCAGCAGCAGCCCGGTCAGCACCGCGGCGGCCAGCACGATCAGCGCGATCAGGGTGAAGATCAGCGCGAAAGTAACCTGCAAGCCGGCGCTGTTTTGGTCCTGGCGCTTGTATTCGGCCACCATTTGCTGGGTATTGGTGATGTAATCCAGGATTTTGGTATCGACCGGGCGGCCGATCATCAGCATGAAGCTGGGCACATCGGGCAGCTTGACCACGGCTTCCACCAGGCTGCCATCGGCGCTGCTGAACACCGGCACCTCGCCAGCCAGCGCGCGATCGGTGATATCGTCGGTGGGCGTCATGCCAAGCCCGTTGATGGCGGGGTAGTAGGCCATGATCCGGTGCGTAATCGGCTCGTAGATCAGCGCCTCGGTCAGCCCGCGTAACCCGGTCTGTTCGGCCAGCACGTCGGCGAACTGGGTCGGGTTGGCGGCGAACTGCCAGCGCGCGCGGGCCAGGTCGTTGCCCATCTCGATGGCGTCGGATCGGATCTTGTCGCGATGTTCATCGGCATAGCCGCGCGACGCCTGCAACGCCATGTTAAGCGCGTGGCGCACATCGTCGTTGAACCAGTTCTGGATCACCATGTTGAAGAACACGCTGGCGAAAATCGCCACCACGATGGTGGGCGCCACCGCAACCCCGCCGAACAGCAGCACCAGCCGCACATGCAGCCGCGCCCCGGCCACCCCGCGCCGGCGTTCCACCCACACCCGGGTCAGCCGCGCTGCCATCAGCGCCAGCAACGGCAGCAGCACCACCACGGTTGCGATCACCAGGCCGACGAACGTGGACGACGACGGAACTTCGCCGTTCAGCAGCGCAAACGCGGCCGACCCGAGCGCCAGCGCGAGTGCCGCGAGGATCAAGGTAACCGCATTGCCGAGCATGATATCCAGCACCCGCCGACGCCAGCTCTGGCGCGCCTGCGCGGCGGCGATTTCGGGGCGGATCGGGGCCGGGGTTACATCCATCGGCGCGGCATGGTCAGCCGATGCCCCGGACGACGGGAATATCGAGGTCGCGGATTTTCTTTCGCAGCGTGTTGCGGTTCAGCCCGAGCATCGCCGCCGCCTTGATCTGATTGCCGCGGGTGGCCGCCAGGGTCAGCTGGATCAGCGGCCGCTCAACCTCGGCCAGCACGCGATCATAAATGTCGGATGCGGTGAAGCCGTCCTGGTGGGCGGTGAGAAACTGGGCGATATGGCGTTCCACCGCCCGGCTCAGCGGCTCCGGGCCACTGGCGGAGGGCGCACCGCCGTGCCCGTTCGCGGCAGCCCGTGGCTCATCGTGCAGGGACTCGACCAGTTCGGCAGCGATCACCGCGCCGGAAATCACTTCGTCCGGGCATAATGCGGTCAGCCGGTGCATCAGGTTTTCCAATTCCCGCACATTGCCGGGCCAGCGATAGCCGCCAAGCGCGTCCATCGCGCTCTGGTCCAGCGACTTTGCCGGTCCGCCATCGATGCGCGCGCGTTCGAGGAAATGCCGCGCCAGATCCGAAATGTCGTTCGCCCGCTCGCGCAAAGGTGGCAGCCGGATCGGCACCACGTTCAGCCGATAATATAAATCCTCACGGAACAGCCCCTGCCGGATCGCCGCCCGCAGATCGCGATGGGTGGCCGCGATGATGCGCACATTGGCGCGGATCGACTGCCGGCCGCCGACGGTGGTGAATTCGCCCTCCTGCAACACGCGCAGCAGCCGCGTCTGCGCTTCGGACGGCATGTCGCCGATTTCATCGAGGAACAACGTGCCGCCGGCAGCCTGCTCGAAGCGTCCGGCGGTGCGATTGGTGGCGCCGGTAACGGCGCCGCGCTCATGGCCGAACAATTCGGCCTCGATCAGTTCGCGGGGGATCGCCGCCATGTTGATGGCCACGAACGGCCCGCTGCGGCGGCGGCCAAAATCATGCAAGGCGCGCGCGACCAGTTCCTTGCCAGTGCCGCTTTCGCCGTTGATCATCACGGTGAGATCGGCGGTGGTCAGTCGGGCGATGGTCCGGTAGATCTCCTGCATCGCCGGCGACCGCCCGATCAGTGGCATGCGCTCATCGCTGTCGCGGTTCGGCTCCGCCACCACCGCCGTTGGCGCGGCCGCCAAGGCGCGGTCAACCACCACCAACAAATCTTTCAAATCGAATGGTTTGGGAAGGTAATCAAACGCCCCGCGCTGGGTTGCCTTGACCGCAGTCGCCAGGGTCGATTGCGCGCTCATCACGATCACCCGCAGATCGGGGCGGATGCGGCGGATGCGCGGCACCAGATCGAGCCCGTTTTCATCCGGCATCATCACGTCGGTGATTACCAGATCGCCCTCGCCCTCCTCCACCCAGCGCCACAAGGTGGCCGCGGTGCCGGTGCTGCGCACCTGATAGCCGGACCGCCCGAGCGCCTGGGTCAGCACGGTGCGAATGGAACGATCATCGTCGGCGATCAGGATGGTGGGCGGATTCATTGCGGTTGAATCTCTTGGTTTCGCGGTTCGGATTTCATGCTGCTGGCGTCTCAGATCAGGTCGTCGCGGTCGTCCGCGTGCATCGGCAGATGCAGCCGAAACTCGGTTCGCCCGGGCCGGCTATCGACCTCGATCAGGCCGCCATGGTCGGCGACGATTTTCGCCACCAGCGCCAGCCCCAGCCCGCTGCCGGACGGCTTGCTGGTCACGAACGCGTCGAACAGGTTCGGCCTGATGTCCTCGGCAATGCCCGGCCCGTTATCGCGCACACACACCACCAGCGGCAGATCGACGCGCTTGTTGGACCCCGGCACGGCAAGGCGGACGCCTTGCTGGTAGGCAGTACTAAGCATGATTTCACCATTGCGCGCCGCTAGGTTTGCCGTGTCCGCAACAGCTTCGGCGGCATTCTTCACAAGGTTCAGCAGCACCTGCACCAACTGGTCGCGATTGCCATGCACCGACGGCAGGCTTGGATCATAAACCTCTGAAATTCTAATATTTTCTGCAAATCCGATTTGCGCGATACGCCGCACATGCTCCAGCACGCGATGAATATTCACCGCCCCGAACGAAACCGGCTTTTCGCCGAACACTTCCATCCGGTCCACCAGATCGCGGATGCGATCGGCCTCGTCGCGAATAAGCACGGTCAACTCGCGATCGGCTTCATCGACGCTGGCTTCGAGCAGTTGTGCGGCGCCGCGAATGCCGGACAGCGGATTCTTGACCTCATGCGCCAGG
>JAYTQP010000355.1:0-4660 GCA_043746675.1 Rhodospirillales bacterium
GTGACGATGAACAAGGGGATGGCGATGCTGACCAAAGCGGCGGCCGAGAAGGTTGGCCAGACCAGGATCGGGTGCGGCCACAGGCCCGGCGTGCTGGCCGCCGGCAACGGCACGGTGGCGACGATCACCACGGCGGCGACAACGACGGCCGCCGGCACCGCCAGCAGCCGGTTGAGCCGCCCGACCACCACCCAGGCGCCGACGATCAGCAGCCCGTAGAGCGGCGCCTGCGCCACCGCGCGGGCCGGGGCGAGGCAGAGGTTCAGCAGCACCCCGGCCAGCATCGCATTGGCCAAAGCGGGCGGGATTTGTTCGACCCAGCGCCCCAGCGGCCGCCAGATACCGGCCAGGGTCAGCAGCACGCCGCAGACCAGAAACGCGCCGACCGCCGCCGAAAACCCGCCTTCAACCGCGCCCGAGGCGGCCAGCAGTGCCGCGCCCGGGGTGGACCAGGCAATCGCCGTCGGCATTTTGGTGCGCAAGCTCAGCATCAATGAGCCGGCGCCGGCCATGATGGTGACCGCCATCAGCCCCGAAGCCGCCTGCGCCGGGGTTGCGCCAACTGCCAGCAGCCCCCGGATCACCACCGCAAAGGTGCTAGCAAAGCCGACAAACGTCGTCAGCAACCCTGCGGCAATCGCCGAAACCGAAATATCACGCCGCATGAAATCTAACCCTGAGTGGTAAATATTTTTGGTTGTTTTTCTCTACCCGGATTCGCGGAAAATCTGAAAATCCATTCGCTCGGGAGCGTTTCAGCGTTTCTCTCGCCAGCTTCGCGTCCTTCGTCGCGACGACGCGCTGCGCTGTTGGCCGGCCGGCGTTGGGTTGACCGGCTGGCAGGGGGCGTAAATAGTCGCGCCAACATCTGGGGAAG
The DNA here is from genome assembly GCA_043746675.1 of Rhodospirillales bacterium. Classification (GTDB taxonomy): domain Bacteria; phylum Pseudomonadota; class Alphaproteobacteria; order Acetobacterales; family Acetobacteraceae; genus CAITOL01. The sequence goes on from JAYTQP010000355.1 coordinate 878, forward strand.
CACACGGCATGAAAACAATTCTCTGGCCCAGCCTGCCAGAAGCCTTCCAGGAGATCGCGCGGGACGCGATCGGCGACGATTTCAAGGCGGTGTTCCACACCGTCTCCACCGATGTGACCGACGCGGAATGGGCGCGCGCGGACGCCATCGTCGGGCCATCGCCGCCGGCTGATCACATCGACAAGCTGACCAACTGCCGCATCTTCGTGAAATCGGCGGTCGGGTATGATGAGGTGGATGTCGAACGCTACGGCCGCATGGGTATCGCGGTGTGCAACACACCGGATTACGGCACCCGCGAAGTTGCCGATCACGCCATGGCGCTGATGCTCACGCTGACCAAATCGGTGGCGTATCACGACGAAAGCCTGCGCGCCGACCCGCGCGGAAACTGGCGGCCGGCGCACAACCCGTTCGGCCGTCGATTGTCAGCTTGCACCTATGGGGTGGTCGGCATTGGCCGGATCGGCACCGCCGCCGCCCGCCGCGCCGCGGTGTTCGACATGGATGTGGTGTTCCATGATCCGTACGCGCCCAATGGTTACGAACTCGCGCTGGGCATTCGCCGGGCGGACTCGCTGGCGGAACTGATGGCGCAGTGCGACATCGTTTCGATCCACGCGCCGCTGAACGCGGAAACGCGGGGCCTGATCGGGCGGGCAGCGTTCGCGGCGGCCAAGCGCGGGTTGGTACTGGTCAATACGGCGCGGGGCGGGATCATCGACCTCGCCGCGCTGCACGATGCCCTCAAGGACGGCACTGTGCGCGCCGCCGGGCTGGATGTGCTTCCCGATGAGCCGGCCAATTTGCAGGATCCGTTGCTGGCGGCCTGGCATCGCGGCGACGAATGGCTGCGCCACCGGCTGATTCTGACGCCGCATTCGGCGTTCTATACGCCCGAAAGCATGCGCGACATCCGCGCCTTTTCCGCCCGCACCGCGGCGCGCTATCTGCGCAACGGAAGGCTGGAAAACTGCGTCAACAAGGCTTTTCTGGTGGCGCGGCCGGGTTAGACGCCTTGCGCATCCACATCCAAAACCCGCCTGATAGCGATGCGTTTGCCATCACGCGGGCACAATGGGATGCGGCGGCGCAGCGGCACGCCGCATCGCACCTGGAGGTGACGATCGATGCCGATGGCGCCGATGCTGAACTGCTGATCGCCTCGCCGGGCGTGCTGGCCGGCATGCTGCCGCTGGCGCTGCCACGCTTGCGGGGGATTTTTCTGACCGCCGCCGGCCCGGATCGGCTGATGCCGTTCACCTGGCTGCCTGATGATGTCGTGCTGATGAATAATCGCGGCGTGCATGGCCGCAAGGTTGGCGAATACGTGCTGATGGCGCTGCTCATGCTGGCCAATGCGATGCCACATTACGCCGCCGCCCAACGCGCCCAGGCCTGGCTGCCGCGCTTTTCGCCCAGCCTGCGCGGTCGGGCTGTGACGATCATCGGCACCGGCGATCTGGGGGGCGGCGCTGCACGGCAGGCGCGGCATTGCGGCATGGTCGTAACCGGGGTGAATACCAGCGGCGCCGCGCAGGCCGGTTTCGACCGCGTGGTGGCAGTGGCCGATCTGGACACGGTGCTTCCGGGTAGCGAATTCCTGGTGCTGGCCTGCCCGTTGACGGCGGCCACGCGCAATCTGCTGAACGCCGACCGGCTGGCCCAGCTGCCGGACGGCGCCGGGCTGGTGAATGTCGGCCGCGGTGCGCTGCTGGATGCTGATGCCTTGTGCGATCGGCTCGACGCCGGGAAACTCGGCGGCGCGGTTTGCGACGTGTTCGACCCCGAGCCGATCGCATCAGGCGACCGTCTTTGGACCACGCCGAACCTGGTGATCACCCCGCACGTCGCGGCCGACGACCCCAGCAGCTACAACGATGACAGTCTGGACATATTTTTCCGGAATCTGGCGGCGTTGCGGGCAGGCAACCGGCCGCCGAACCAGATCGATCTGGCGCGCGGCTATTGATCCGGCGTGAAGTCCAGTCCTTCGTAAAGCGCGGCCAAGGGCAATTCGACTCCGATTTGCGGCAATTTCAAAACTGCCGCGCCGGTATAGACATGGCCGATCCAGTCGCCATCGATGCGGGAAAATATCGTCGCCGCCGGCGTATTCTGCTCCAGCATGATGTAATGCAAGATCGACGGTGTTGCGCGATATTCCTCGTTCTTGGCGATCCGGTCGGTGCCGGCAGTGCTGGGGGAAAGTACCTCGAATACCACCACGGGCGCGGGCACGATGTCGCTGGTGAGGTCCGGCGTGGTGCAGGTCACCACAGCATCGGGATAGCGAATGCGTCCCGCCACCAGAAGCTTGACACCCGACTGGAACACGCGGCAGGGCGTGCCACGCAATTGGGCACCCAACGCTGTCACAATCGATGCAGCAATCACGGAATGGGCCAACGTGCCGCCGTTCATCGCGACCGCTCCGAACCCATCGAATTCATAGGACAATTCCTGCCCGCGTTCCCAATCCAGGAATGCGTCCAGGGTCATCGGGCTGCGCAAAGCAATGCTCATAAAATCATCATAGCAGCTCCAGCGAGGGAATGCTGCCGAGAATCGACCGCCATATGCATCGTAGCCGAACCGGCCGGAGCCTATCGCGCAGGTTCGTCCACTGCCAATTCAACCGGGATCGGAACGCTGTTCGGGCGGATGACGCCGCAAAATCACCAGCATGAGCAGCATCGCCGGCAGGGACGCGAAGGTCGTCAGCGCGTAAAACAGCTTCCAACCCAACGCCTGGGCGACAAAGCCGGAAACCCCGCCGATGGTGCGCAACGCTACCGCCGCCAGCGATGTCAGCAGGGCGAACTGCGTTGCGGTGTAAGCGGCCGCGCACAGACCCGATAAGTACGTGATGAACGCCGCATCCGCCAAACCCTCGGCAAACGCCTCGGCGATCACGGTGGTATACAGTAGCGGCTTGTTGCCTGCCGAATAGGCCAGCGCGACATACAACGCCATCGCCAGCATCTGGATAAACCCAGTCCACAACAGCGCCCGCGCCAATCCCACGCGGGCAATCAACCAGCCGCCAAGCCCGATACCGACAATCGTCGCCGCCAGGGTAAACGGCCCCGACGCCACCGCCACGGCGGCGCGATCAAACCCGAGCGCACGGTAGAATGGCGCCAACATCACGCCGGCCATTGCTTCGCCCAACTTGAACAGCATGACATAGCCAAGGATCAGAAACGCCCCGCTACGCCCGATAAACTCGCGCAGCGGATCAACCACCGCCGTCGCGAAACGCACCGCAAAACCGCCCGCCACCGTCCGCGCCACCACCACCGGCTCAGGCGCAAACCAGGTTACCAAAACCCCCAGCGCCATCAGTCCGGCCGGGATCAGCAAAGCGCCGCGCCAGCCGATCACATCGGCCGAGGCAATCACCCCCGCGCCGGCAACCAGCATCGCCAGCCGATATGCCCAAACATAAACCGCCATCGCCGCGCCCTGCTGCGCCGGCGCAAACGTCTCAATCCGCCAGGCATCAATGGCAATGTCCTGCGAGGCTGAAAAAAACGCCAAAGCCGCCGCCGCCGCAATCACCCGCCCCGGCGCCACCGCCGCATCCGAAAATGCCATCGCCAAACACGCCAGCGCCATCAACGGCTGGATCAACAACAACCACCCCCGCCGCCGCCCCAGCCAAAGCCGCTGGTCCAGCAAAGGTGCCCACAAAAACTTCAAACTATACGCAAGACCAATATTCGCCGTCAGCCCAATCGCCGCCAACGAAACCGACCCCTCCGACAACCACTGCCGCAA
>JAYTQP010000356.1:0-2218 GCA_043746675.1 Rhodospirillales bacterium
GCCGTGCCGCCGCCGAACCAGCAGTGACATGCTTGCAGGAGGTTGCAATCCATCGCCCCGAGTGCAGCAACGACGGCATCATGTTCAACGCGTCGCAAGGAAATGCCCGCGACCGATGGTGGCGGTAAGTTCCGCGATCAGCTGCCGTTCGGCTTGCGTGAGCGCGATCTGATCAACATGGCGCCAGTTGGTTTCATAGAGATCGAACGCGTCCGCCTCGCTGATCGGGCGTTTCGGATCGCGGTTCCAGGTGAGCCGGCTAAGTTCCGGGTAATCCGCCGGCACAATCATGGTGCTCTCCGTGCGTGAGCGAGGCGGCGCTGGCTGGGCGTGACCAACGCTGCGCTGGCTGGGGGACCTGGATTCGAACCAAGGATGCACGGGTCAGAGCCGAGAGTTTTACCGCTAAACTATCCCCCAAGCGCAGGACCGGCCGTCTAGCATGCAGACCTGCCGCAACGCAACCGACGCGGTCGGTGCCGGTCACATCGCTGGCATACGGTGGAAATGAAGCTTGCCCCGAGGGGTCTAAAAAGCGGAGAATGACGCGGAATTTTCATATGAGCCGCATCACCCGCCATGTTGCACGCCGCCGCCCCGATTGTGCCGGACCGAGGTCGCACCGCGCCGCCGGCATTCGCGGCGTTGGATCTCGGCACCAATAATTGCCGGCTGCTGGTGGGCGCACCGACGCATGACGGGTTTCGCGTGCTCGATAGTTTCAGCCGCATCGTCCGGCTCGGCGAGGGGCTGCATGCGACCGGCAAGCTGAGCGATCCGGCGATGGACCGCGCGATGGGCGCCTTGCACGGCTGCGCCCAGCGGCTGGTGCGGCGACCGGTGCGCGGCCTGCGGGCGATCGCCACCGAAGCCTGCCGGCGCGCCAGCAACGGGCGCGCGTTTCTGGAACGCGTGCGCTGCGAAACCGGGCTGGCGTTCGAAGTGATCTCAACCCGGGAAGAAGCCGAACTGGCGCTGGAAAGCTGTACGCCGTTGCTGCAAGGCGCCGGGCGACGGGCGCTGCTGTTCGATATCGGTGGCGGCTCGACCGAACTGGCCTGGGTGCGGCTGGCGCCGGCGGAAGGCTGCGGGCCGCAACTGATCGGCACGATTTCCTTGCCCGTCGGGGTGGTGACCTTGGCTGAGCGCTTCGGCCATGCCGGCTTCGAAGCCGCCGGATTTCAGGCGATGGTGGACGACGTAACCGAGCGGCTGCGGCCGTTTGAAGGCATCCACTGTATCCGCCAGGAACTGCGCCAGGGCGGGGTGCATTTCCTGGGCACCTCCGGCACAGTAACCACGCTCGCCGGCATCGTGCTGGATTTGCCGCGCTATTCGCGGCTGGCGGTTGATGGTGCGGTGCTCACGCACGATGAAGCGCAAACCGCGCTGGCCCATTTGCAGGCTTTGGGGCGGGTGGGATTGTCCGAACATCCCTGCGTTGGGCCGGATCGGGCGGAATTCGTGCTGCCAGGTTGCGCGATTTTTGCCGCCATCCAAATGCTGTGGCCTGCCCCGCACGTGCTGGTGGCCGATCGTGGGCTGCGCGAAGGGATGTTGTTGCGTATGATGCGGGCCGACCGCTCCCGCTTCGGTGCCGGCCGCTAACCTCTCGCAAGACGGCGAAATTCCATGTCATCGCGTTCCGGCAAAGGGCCGTCCACGACCCGCGGCCTCATCGTTCACGTTCGCAAGGCCAACAAACGCAGCGTGCAGTCGCGCGCCTGGCTGGAACGCCAGTTGAACGACCCCTATGTCCTCGCCGCGCAGAAGCAGGGCTATCGGTCGCGCGCCGCCTTTAAGCTGATCGAAATGGACGACCGCTACAAGCTGATCAAGCCGGGCGATCGGGTGGTCGATCTGGGCGCGGCGCCGGGCGGCTGGGCCCAGGTGGCGGTCAAACGCGGGGCGGTGCAGGTGCTCGGCCTGGATCTGCTGCCGATTGCGCCGGTGGCCGGGGTAACGTTCCTGGAAGGCGATTTCAACGATCCGGACATGCCGGCGCGGCTGACCGAGCTGCTCGGCGGGCGGGTGGATGTGGTGTTGTCCGACATGGCGCCGAACACCACCGGCCATGCCGCGACCGACCATTTGCGCATTATCGCACTCGCCGAAATGGCGCTGGACTTCGCCGCCCGCATCCTGACCCCCGGCGGCACCTTCGTCGCCAAAGTGTTCCAGGGCGGCACCGAGGGCCAGATGCTGGCGCCGATGAAGC
>JAYTQP010000357.1:0-2065 GCA_043746675.1 Rhodospirillales bacterium
TTTGGTCAGCTTGCCTTTGACCCGGTTGGTGAAGGCGCGGGTGGTGGGGTTGAGATCCCAGAAGAAGCTTTCGCTGAAGGTCAGACCCTGCGCGACCTCTAGCCCGAGCGCCTTCACGGTGCGCAGGCTGCCCAGCAGCATGGCGATTTTCATCGTTTTGGTCAGGCCGAATTCGGCCGCCTGCTTGATGGCGTTGATGGTGTCATTGCCGGCATTGGCCAGCCCGAGCACCTTGGCGCCGGACGCCTGCGCCTGCACCAGGAAGGACGAGAAATCGGTGGTATCGGGGAACGGATAGCGCCGCGCGCCGAGCACCTTGCCGCCGCCACCGGTGACCACGGCGGCGGTATCGCGTTCCAACTGCTGGCCGAACACATAGTCCGCAGTGATGAAATACCAGCTATCGCCACCGGCCTTGACGATCGCGCCACCAGTGGAGTGGGACAGCATGTAAGTGTCGTAGGTCCAGTGGATGGTGTTCGGGGTGCATTGCGCCCCGGTCAGATCGGCGGTCGCGCCGCCGGAGTTCATGTAGACCTTGTTCTTTTCCTTGCAGACCGTGTTGACCGCGAGGGCCACCGACGAGTTCGGCACGTCGACGATCATGTCCACGCCATCCTGATCGAGCCATTGCCGCGCCAAAGCCGCGCCGACATCGGGTTTGTTCTGATGGTCGCCGGATACCACTTCGACATCGAAGCCCTTGTCGCCGAATTCCTGCACCGCCTGGCGCGTGCAGGCGAGGCTGACCGGCCCGCCATCATCCGCATAGGGGCCGGACATATCGTTCAGCACGCCGATCTTGATCTTCGGGCGCTGAGCACGCGCTGGCCGCAAATGGGTGGCAACGGCAGCGGTGGCGGCAGTGCCCAGCAGGGAGCGGCGCGAAAGTGACATTATGGTGGTTTCCTTCCGATATCGTTTGTTGACTTGATCGCTGGTCAGGCGACCTGGGCCAGCGACGGCGCAGCATCTTCCAAGGTTGTGCGCCGCATGTCACGTATCTCGCCGATATCGTTGTAGCGGCGGGCGCGATGCATGGTCTGGCGGTTGTCCCACATCACGATATCGCCGACCGTCCAGCGATGGGTGTAGACGAACTGGCGCTGGGTGGCGTGCTCCATCAGATCGCGGATCAGCGCCATCGCCTCCGGCCGCGGCATGCCCTCGATTTCGCCGATATGGCTGGACAGATAGATCGTCCGCCGCCCGGTCACCGCATTGCGCCGCACCAGGCGCTGGCGCACCGGGGCAAATTTCTGCTTTTCGTCCTCGGTGAAATCGCCGAAGCCGAGCTGCCCGCGCGAATAGATCAGCGAGTGGTGGGTGATCATGTTTTCCACCAACGCCTTGTCGCTGTCCGCCAGCCCATCGTAGGCGGCGCGCATGTCGGCGAATTCGGTATCGCCGCCGAGCGTGGGAATAACCCGCGCCGACAGCGCCGAGTATTTCGCCGGCGTCGGCTTGAAGCTGCTGTCGGAATGCCAGAGATTATTGCCCAGGTTGAACATTCGTCGCCGATCGTCGCGGGCGAAAACCTGGTTCTTTTCATCGATATTGGAAATATCCGCCATTTCCATATCCAGCCTCCGTTCCGCCGCGGTCTGGATATTGCCGGTGGCGGTTTCGAGCACGCCGAAATTGCGCGCGAACGCCTTCTGCTGTTCGTCATCGACGAACTGGCCGGGAAAGATCAGCACGGCATGACGGTTCATGCCGGCATCGATTTCCGCGGCCTGCTGCGGGGAAAGCGCTTGGCACAGATCGACGCCTTCGACGGTCGCGCCGAATATCGGATGAACCGAGGTGAATTGCATGTTGCCTCCTCCACATGGTCTTACAACGATGATGATCTTGCGACGATCATTGTGTTGCGGTGATCATGTGCCGCAGCGGACAGGCGTGCCAAGCTTAATTGTGCAAGACGTGGCGGGAGGATGCCTATGCCTGCGATCGCGGTGAACGGAACCACGCTGCACTATGCGCTCGATGGGCCAGCTTGGGCGCCGCTGGTTGTGCTGTCCAACTCGCTTTCGACCGATCTGCGCATGTGGCAGCCCCAAGC
>JAYTQP010000358.1:0-5049 GCA_043746675.1 Rhodospirillales bacterium
GACATCGAGCGCGGTGGTGGGTTCGTCGGCGATCAGCAGTTCGGGGTCGCACATCAGCGCCATGGCGATCATCACGCGCTGGCGCAGGCCGCCGGAAAGCTGGTGCGGATATTGCGCCAGCCGTAGCCCGGGCGCGGTGATACCAACCTTGGCAAGCAGTTCGGCGGCGCGATCCAGCCCTTGCTGCTTGCCGACCTTGCGGTGCCGGGTCAGCACCTCCGCCATTTGCGAGCCGATCGTGTAGGCCGGGTTCAGGCTGGTCATCGGCTCCTGAAAAATCATCGCCATGCGGTTGCCGCGCAGACGTTGCAGGCCGGCTTCGGACAGGTTCAGGATGTCCTCGCCGTCGAACCGCATGTGGCTGGCGCGGCGCTGGGCGCTCCGCGCCAGCAGCCCCATCACCGCCAGCGCGGACACTGATTTGCCGCAACCGGACTCGCCCACCACGCAATGCGTCTGCCCACGCTCCACCCGCAAATCCACCCCGCGCACGGCTTCCACGTCGGCGCCGAAACGCACCCGCAATCCTTCAACATCCAGCAACGGCGGTCGATCAGGCATCGGGTCGATCAGGCATCGCCGATCGCCCCCAGCCGGTCGCGCAGCCCGTCGCCAAGCAGGTTGATGCCGAGCACCAGCACGAACAAAGCCACGCCCGGCACCAGAATTACCCAGGGGGAAAAATACATGTAGTCCTTGGCCTCGGCGATCATCAGGCCCCAGGATGGCAGCGGCGGCGGCACGCCCAGCCCGAGGAACGACAATGCGGCTTCCAGCAGGATCGCCAGCGCCATTTCCAAGGTGGCCACCACCACCAGATGATGGGCGATGTTGGGCAGCACCTCGCGCAGCAGGATATGCGACCGCGAGCAGCCGGCGGCCCAGGCGGCGCTGATATAATCCAGCGTGCGCACCTGCATGGTGGACGTGCGGGCCACCACCGCGAAACGTTCCCACAGCAGCAGCCCCAGGGTGAGCACCACCACCGCGAGCGAACTGCCAACGAAGGAAACGACGGTCAGGGCGACGAGAATGAGCGGGATCGACAGCCGGCAGGTGATGATGAACATCACCACGGCATCGACACGGCCGCCGAAAAACCCGCCGACCACGCCGAGCGTGGTGCCGATCACCCCGGAACACGCCACCACCAGCACGCCGATCAGCATGGAAATCCGCGCGCCATAGATCAGGCGGGAAAAATAATCGCGGCCGAGCTGGTCGGTACCCAGCCAATGTGCCGGCGTGCCGCCATCCATGAAGCTCGGCGGGATCATCCGCGCATCGAGATTCTGCGCGAACGGATCGTGCGGCGTGATCCAGGGCGCCAGCAATGCCACCAGGGTCACGCCGAGCACAATGACAACGCCAAGGCCCAATGCCAGCCGACGGATCAGACGGGGCATCAGACGGGGCATCAGGAAATCCGCAGCCGCGGATCGAGCACCGCATTGAACATGTCGGCGATCAAGGTGAGCGCGATATAAATGGTGGCCAGGAACAGCACCACCGCCTGCACCACCGGGAAATCATTCTTGGCGATCGATTCCCAGGCCAGATAGCCAACCCCGTTCAACGCAAATACCGACTCGATCACGATCGAGCCGCCCAGCATGAAGCCGAGCTGCACCGCCGCCACCGCCACCACCGGCATCGCGGCGTTGCGCAGCGCGTGCTTCAACACCACGCTGGTCCGCGACAGGCCTTTCGCGCGCGCGGTGCGCACATAGTCGGCCGCGAGGGCATCCACCATGCCGCCGCGGGTCAGCCGCATCAGCGCCGGAATTGCCGAAAACGCCAGCACGAACCCCGGCAGCACGTAGCCGTCCCAGGTTTGGACGCCGGAAATCGGCAGCAACTGCCACTTCACGCCCAGCCAGATCACCAGCAACAGCCCGAGCCAGAAGCTCGGCATCGCCTGGCCCACCACCGCGACCATCATGATCGCGCGGTCCAATATCCGGCCTTCGTTCATCGCCGCCAAAATGCCCAGCGGCAGCGCCAGACACAGCGCGATCGCCAGCCCGGTCAGCCCGAGGGTGAGGGTAACCGGCAGGCGGGCGCGGATCAGTTCGCCGACCGGGGCATGATACAAATAGGATCGCCCGAGATCGCCGGTCGCCACCCCGGCCACCCAAGCGGCGAACTGCACCGTCAACGGCCGGTCGAGGCCGTAGGCCTTGCGAATGATTTCCACATCCTGCTGGCTCGCCTGCGGCCCGGCCATGGAAACCGCGACGTCACCGGACAGGCGGGTGAGCGCAAAGCTGATGGTCAGCACGGTGAGCATCACCAGAACTGCCAGCAGCGCGCGACGGGCAAGGAATTTCAGCACCGGCAAAACCTACGCGGTGGTTCAGGCTGCCGCAATGGCGCCATAATCACCGGGTCGGCGGCAGCGCGGCAATGCGTTGCAGGCAATCACGTTCCACTTTGGCCCGGGTCCGTGCGTCGGTTAATCTCAGTCCGGCCGCCTCGCGATAGAAAACCAGATCGACCCGGCAGTCCCCGGTACCCTGGTAAAGCCAAACCTCGGCCTCGCCATCTTTGCGGCGCAAGCTCGGTGTCCCGAGCGAGGCCATCACCGCATCCGGACCGTCCCCCACCAGATCGGCGATTTTTGCCGGCGCCGGCACGCGAGCGACACTCCGGCCGCCGCTGGGCGGCGGCGCGGTGGCGACGGCACTGGGCGCGGCGCACCCGGCAAGGGCCAGCAGCGCAGGCAGCAGCCGCGCCCAATGCCGGGCCGGCCAGCGCATTACTGCACAGGATCGGGGCGGGCGGTCTCGGTTGGGCGGACCTCGCTGATCATTTCAATCTGGCCGCTGATCTGGCCGCCATCTTCCACCTGCAAGCGGGCGCAGCGGGCAACCCCGATCACCCGGCCGGACCCACGCACAGTCAGGGTACCGCGCGCGGTCACGGTGCCGTCGAACACGCCGGCGATATCGGCATCTTCCACCAATGCCTCGCCGCGAAACACGCCGCCGAGTGCGACGGTGAGTTCGGCGGCTTCGATTTTGGCGCTTTCGATCACGCCTTCAACCACCAGACGCTCGGCGTCCTGGATATTGCCCTGCACCGAAATGCCGCGGCCAACCACCAGGGTGCGGCGCTCGGCCGCCGGTCGTACCGCACTGGCGCGGCCGGCGGCGCTGGCCGAGGGTGCCACAGTCGGTTGGCCGGATGCAGATTGGCCTGAACCTGATTGGCCTGAACCTGATTGGGCCGAACCTGATTGGGCCGAACCGGATTGGGCGGGGAACGGCGAACGGCTCATGGACGGTGCCTCCTTCGACGGGGCGGAGCGGAACGGCGGCACGCCCACGGATTGGTCGCGCGCGGGAAAATCGGACAAAGCGGACGCAGCCGGTGTGGCATGCGGATCCGGCGTGGGGTCTTCAGCCTTGCGGCGCATGAAACCTGGCAGCACAGGCGCTCCGATCGGTTGGGTGTGTGAGCGTGCGTCGCCTACCACGCCACCAGGGCAACGAACAACCATGCGACGCTAGTTTTTATCGGGACCGTTGAGCACGTGCACCATCGCCGCAACCGCCAGCACCGGCACCAGCAGGTTCATCGCGTCCCCCACAGGTTGCCGGCGGTCGGGCCGGGTGATAGGCGAGCGAGTTTCCGCACGGAGTTTGGGTCATGGTCAAGCCGCGTTTCGACATTTTGGGTATCGGTAATGCGATTGTCGATGTCGTCGCCCCGGTGGCGGATGCGTTCCTGGCAACCCACGCCATGCACAAAGGCGCGATGGCGCTGATCGACGATGCCACGGCGGAAAAACTCTACGCCGCCATGCCCCCGGCGCAGGAGGTGAGCGGCGGCTCGGCCGGCAACACTTGCGCCGTGGCTGCCGCCCTCGGCGCCAGGGTCGCCTATTTCGGCAAGGTCGCCGATGACCAGCTCGGCCGCGTGTTCCGCCACGATATCACCGCCGCCGGGGTCAGCTTCCCCACCGCGCCGCTGGCCGGCGCCGCGCCCACCGCCCGCTGCCTGATCATGGTCACGCCGGACGGGCAGCGCACGATGAACACCTATCTGGGTGCCTGCGTCACCTTCGGGGAGAACGATGTCGACGAAGCCATCGTCGCCGACAGCGCGGTAACCTACCTCGAAGGCTATCTGTTCGATCCGCCGGCCGCCCAGGCTGCCTTCCGCCGCGCCGCTGCCGCCGCCCATGCCGCCGACCGGCAAGTGGCGCTGTCGCTGTCCGACGCCTTCTGCGTCGAACGCCATCGCGGCGCTTTCCGCGATCTGGTCGCCGGACACGTGGACATTCTGTTCGCCAATGAGAGCGAGATCACCGCGCTCTACCAGACCGACTTCGCCGAAGCGGTGGAACTGGCGCGCGCCGATGTGGCGCTGGCCGCACTCACCCGCAGTGATGCCGGCAGCATTATCGTTCGCGGCCCGGAAACCCACCAGGTCGCGGCGGTGCAAGCCGATCTGGTGGACAGCACCGGCGCCGGTGATGCCTATGCCGCTGGCTTCCTGGCCGCCTACACCGCGGGTCTCGGCCTCGCCAAATGCGGCATGCTCGGCAGCATCGCCGCCGCCGAGGTGATCAGCCATTACGGCGCCCGGCCGCAACGGCCTTTGGGTGAAGAATTGAAGAAACTTGCCGCGCAGGGCTGATCGGCGCGATTCTTGCTCGCAATTCCAGGAATGATCGCCTATTTGACGCGCTGCAACATGGCTCCCCGCGCGTCGCTGGGCTGCCGCTTTCGCCCCCAGGGATACAATGGAAATCCGTAATATCGCCATTATCGCGCACGTCGATCATGGCAAGACCACCCTCGTTGACCAACTGCTGAAACAGTCCGGCGCCTTCCGCGACAACCAGCACGTCGCCGAGCGCGCGCTCGATCGCAACGATCTGGAGCGCGAGCGCGGCATCACCATCCTGGCCAAATGCACCGCGGTGACGTGGAAAGGTACCCGCATCAACATCGTCGATACCCCCGGCCACGCCGATTTCGGTGGCGAAGTCGAACGCATCCTGAACATGGTCGATGGCGCCATCGTGCTGGTGGACGCCGC
>JAYTQP010000359.1:0-4203 GCA_043746675.1 Rhodospirillales bacterium
CATGCTTGCGCGCCGCCGCCCGCAGCGCGAACAGCCGTTCCTCGGTTTGTTCCAGCCGACGCGGATCGGCGTCGTCGTCAGCCAGCCGGGTGAGCATGGTCTCGGCCTCCGCCAGCGCCTCCTCGGCACGTTCCAACGCGGCCAGGGCAGGGGTTACCGGATTGTCGGCGCCAGCATCATTGGCCGGCAGCAGCCGTTGCAACGCCCGCGCGGCAGCCCGCAAGCTGGCCGCCGGCCCGGAACTGCGCCGATCCCGCGGCGCCAGTTCGGCCGCGGCCGCGGCGATCGCCTCGGCCCGACGTTCGCCCTGCTGCAGCCGCTGCCGTTCGGTGGCGAGGGTCTCCTCCTCACCCGGCTGCGGGGCCAGGCCGGCCAGTTCGGCCACCGCATGTTCGAGGAAGTCGCGATCGCGTTCGGCGGCGGCAATCGCCTCACGCGCCGCGGCCAGCCCCTGCCTTGCATCCCGCCAAAGCTGCCAGCCGCTCGCCACCCGGCTGCGCAAGCCGGCCGGCACCGCAAAGGCATCGAGCAGCCCGCTTTGCACCCCCGGGTCCGCCAATCCCATTTGTTCATGCTGGCCCTGCACTTCCACCAGCATCGCCCCGGCCCGACGCAGCAGCCCGGCGCTGATCGGCTGATCGTTGACGAAGGCCCGCGACCGCCCGTCCCTCTGCACCACCCGGCGCAGCACGACCTCCTCATCGGCGGCCATGCCCTGTTCCTGCAGCAGCGCGAACACCGGGTGGTCCAGCGGCGGCGCGAACACCGCCGCCACGCTGGCCTGTTCGGCGCCGTTGCGCACCAGCCCCGCTTCGGCCCGCGCCCCAAGCGCAAGCCCGAGACTGTCGAGCAGGATGGATTTGCCGGCGCCGGTTTCCCCGGTCAGCACCGTCAGGCCCGGCCCGAAAGCAAGATCGAGCCGCTCGATCAACACCACATCGCGGATGGTGAGCGCGATCAACATGGCGCGCCCCTTAAGCTCGGTTCAGAATACCTTGTTGATCAGTCGGCCGAAAAAGCCTGGCTGACCTGCCGCCCCGGTTACGCCGGGAATCTGCCCAGTTTCGGCCAGCCGCGCATAGCTTTCCGAATACCAAGTGCTGCCGGGATAATTATGCCCGAGCACCGCCGCCGTCCGCTTGGCCTGATCGGTCAGGCCGAGCAGCAGGTAAATTTCGGTCAGCCGATGCAGCGCCTCGGCGACATGGTTGGTGGTCTGATATTCATCGACCACGCGCTGAAACCGGCCGATCGCGGCACTGTACAGCTTCTGGTTTTCGTAGTAGCGCCCCACTTCCATTTCCTTGCCGGCCAGATGGTCGCGGGCAAGGTCGATTTTCAGCCTGGCATCGCGCGCGTAGGAGCTTTCGGGGAAACGGTTGATCACTTCCTGCAACGCGCCCATCGCTTCGGCGGTGGCTTTCTGGTCGCGCTCGATATCGGCGATCTGTTCATAGAAACACAGCGCGCGCAGATAATAGGCATAAGCGATGTCGCGGTTGGAGGGATGCAACTGGATGAAACGGTCCAGCGCGCCGACGGCATTGGTGTATTTGTTTTCCAGGTAGGCGGAATAGCCCTGCATCAGCAACGCGTTGGTGGCGAGCGAGGCGTACGGATAGGTTTGCTCGACAAGATCGAATTCCTTGCCGGCGGTGGTGTAGCGCTTCTGGTTCAGCGCATCGACGCCACGGCCATAAAGTTCCTCGACCGGCACCGACGAGGGATCATCCTTGACCGACAGAGTGTCGCCGCTGCCACCCCACGGCACCAGCGACGACAAGGTCGCGCAGCCGCCCAGCGCCAGGCTTGACAAACCAACCAGGAACAGCACGGCGTAGGGGCGAAGTTTCAGCACGGCAATCACCAACATCGTTCGGGCCACTCGGGGCAGTTCCCACGCTCTATAGCACGCCACCACGGCGCGCGAACCCTATCCGCGCGCACGGCAACCGGGGCTGCGAAATATGTTGCTCTGGCGTTGCCTAAACCGGGGCGGCAGCGATTGCGAGACGGGGTGCGAGGCGACCATCGCGGGCGCCGGCCAGGCTGCCGGCGCTGCCAGCGCTGGGCAGCGCGCGCGGCCCCGACCAAGCCGAGCCGGACACCATGCACCAGTTGGCATCGTCGGCGAACAAGGCGCGCAGCAACTGGTTGTTCACCGCATGGCCGCTGCGATGGCCGATCAGCCGGGCCCGCAACGGCGCCCCGGCCAGCGCCAGATCGCCGACCGCATCGAGCAGCTTGTGGCGCACGAATTCATCCGCGCAGCGCAGCCCGCCGGGGTTCAGCACATCGGCCCCATCGACCACCACGGCATTGTCCAGGCTGCCGCCACGGGCAAGGCCGGCGGCCTGCAGGGCATCGATTTCATGCGCCAGCGTGAAGGTACGGGCAGCAGCGAGATCGTCGCGGAAGCTTTCCGGGGTGATCAGCAGGCTGAGCGCCTGGGCGCCGATCGCGGGGGCTTCGAAGTCGATCGAAATAGCGGTTTCCAGACCATGCGCACAGGGCCGCAACTCGGCGAAGGCGTCGCCCACCTCAACTCGTACCGGCCGCAGCACGGCGATTTCGGCGCGCGGGGCGGCTTGTTCGACAATGCCGACGCATTCGATCAGAAACAGAAACCCGCCCGCTGAGCCATCGAGGATGGGAATTTCCGGGCCATCGACCGCGACCACGGCGTTGGTGATACCAGCGCCGGACAAGGCCGCCATTACGTGTTCGACGGTGCTGACCCGCACATCCGGCCGGCCAGGCGCGGCCAACACGGTGCATAATTTGGTATCGACCACCAGATCGAAGCGGGCGGGAATATCGATGCCGAGATCGGACCGGCGGAACACGATGCCGCTGTCGATCGCGCCGGGATGCAGCGACAGCACGGCCCGATGGCCGCTATGCAGGCCGACGCCAACGCAATCGATCGCTGATTTCAGGGTGCGCTGCATGGCAACACCGTTGAACTGCGGATCGAACGGGAACCGGTTGAAAGGGGAAAATCCGTCCATTACGCATCCCAAAGAAATAGCAGATGCGGGCCGGAGCGCATCCGTATGCAAGCTAGGGCGCCTGCAAACGGATGGCCAGTCAATCATTATTTCTCAGTATTACAGCGCAACCTATTGATCATCAACATCTTTTTGCGTTGCGTTGGCAGCGTGCGCGGCAGCGCTTTTCCGCCGCAGAAAGGTCGGGATGTCGAGGTCACGGTCCCCCATCGGCGCTGTCTCAGCGGCGTCCTCGGCGTAAACCGCGTGCGCCATGGTGGGCGGGGACATAGGGGCTACTATCGGCGCATGCGGTTCCGCCGGGGTCGGCTTGAAAGCCCCGGTAACCAGCGAAAACAGTGAATATCGGCGCGGCGGCGGATTGGCTTGCGGTGCCGCAGACGGTCCGCCAGCCGGGCGAGCAGCGGCGTTCGGGCGCACCGGCTGGCTGGTCACCGGCACCTGCAAATGCTTGGGGATGCTGCGCGGCCGCGGGCTCTCATCGATCGGCGGGGCTATCCGAACGTCACCCCGGAGCATCGGCGAGGGTTCCGGATGGGCCGCCGGTTCCGCCAGCACACGCGGCGGGATGGCAACCCAGTTGGAAGGCGCGGGTTGCGGCCGCGGCATGATCGGCGCGTCCGGCGTGGTCACCTGGGCAAGCGGGCTGGTGCTGGGCACCGGCGATGCCATGAACGGTGCGCTGGAGATCGCCTGGGCCGTCCCGCCGCCGACCGCGACCAGGCGCACGCGTTCTTCCTCGCGCGGGGCCGCCGCCGACTCGATGCCGGTCGCCACCACCGAAACAACCACGCGGCCGTTCAGCGCCTCATCGATCGCCGAGCCGAAGATGATGTTGGCGTCCTCGGCCACTTCATCCTTGATCCGGTTCGCTGCCTGGTCGACCTCGAACAAGGTCAGGTCCTCGCCGCCGGTGATGTTGATCAGCAGGCCGCGGGCGCCGCGCATCGAGACATCGTCAATCAGCGGATTGCAGATTGCGGCCTCCGCGGAGCGCAGGGCGCGCTTGTCGCCGGAGGCTTCGCCGGTGCCCATCATGGCCTTGCCCATTTCGCGCATCACGGCGCGCACATCGGCAAAGTCGAGATTGATGAGGCCTTCCTTGACCATGAGGTCGGTGATGCAGGCGACGCCCGAATAGAGCACCTGGTCCGCCATCGCGAAGGCATCCGCGAAGGTGGTCTTTTCGTTG
>JAYTQP010000360.1:0-6209 GCA_043746675.1 Rhodospirillales bacterium
ACGTCCAACAAGCGATGGACCGCCTGAAACACGAAAAACCAGCGCGGACGCTGGTCGACGCTGAGGACTGAGGGAAGCAGCAAGGCCAGGGCGCTGCCCCCGCCTTACTTGCTTCCTTCCACCCCGCGGTCGGCAAGATTTGCCGCCTGGGTTAACGCCTCGGCAAGCCTTGCTGGCTAGAACTTCGGTCGTTGCTTTGGCCGAGGGTTTGATGGCGCATTTGCGGGTTTCTGCGTGACGGGGTTGTTGGACGGTTTGCGGGCGTTGGGCACAGCCAGGTTGGCGGCGCTTGGCTTGGTTGCTGTGGTTTTGTTGGGTTTGTTGGCAGTGTTGGCGACGCAGGGCCCGGCCGAACGGATGGCGTTGTTGTATTCCGATCTGGATAGTCGGGAGGCGGCGCAGATGGTCGATACGTTGGACCACGCGCAGATTGCCTATCAGTTGGGTTCGGGTGGCACGCAGATTTTGGTGCCGACCGATAAGGTTGCCTCGGCGCGGATTCTGCTGGCGCGCGATGGGCTGCCGAGTGGCGGTTCGATTGGCTATGAGCTGTTGGACCGGGCCAATAGTCTGACCGCGACCCAGGCGCAGCAACGGATGGCCGAGCAGCGCGCGATGGAGGGTGAGCTGGCTCGCACCATTCGCACGATCAATGGCGTAAAGGCGGCGCGGGTACATTTGGTGCTGCCGCGGCGGGAGCCGTTTTCGTTGCAGCAGCAGGAAGCGCAGGCCTCGGTGATGATTTCCAGTCCGCGCGGGGTGCGGCTGGATCAGGAAACCGTGGCCGCGATCATCAACTTGCTGGCTGGCGGCGTGCGCGGGCTGCGGCCGAAGAATATCAGCGTGGTGGACAGCAACGGCAACGTGCTGGCCCGCGCCGGGGCTGCGGCCAGCGGCATGGCGGCTGCGGCATCCACCGAGGATATTCGCCGCGCGACGGAGGCCCGGCTGGCGCGGGCGGTGGAGGAGATGCTGGAACCCAGCCTGGGGCCAGGCCATGTGCGGGTGGAAGCGGCGGTGGCGATGGATTTCGCCCGGGTGCAGGAAACCCAGGAAAAATATGATCCGGATGGTCAGGTGGTGCGCAGCACGCAAACGTCTTCGGACAGCAACAAATCGACCGACGCCAACCAGACCACTTCGGTGCAGAACAACCTGCCGAACGCCAATGCCGGCACCAGCGCCGCCGGCTCCCAACAGGCCAAGCAGGACGAGACGACCAACTACGAAATCGGCAAGACCGTGCGCACAGTATTGCGGGACCAGCCGCAGATCCAAAAAATTAGCCTGGCCGTTATGGTTGACGGCACCGAAGCGCGCGGCGCCGACGGCGTGATGAAATGGCAGGAACGCAGTCCGGCCGAACTTGCCAAGATCGCGCGCCTGGTGCAGTCGGCGATCGGGTATGACAAAGCCCGCGGCGATCATGTCGAAGTGGCGACGATGCGCTTTGCCTTGCCGCCGGATCCTGGCGTCGACATCCCAACCGGGTTATTCGGGACCGGGTTTGACAAGGCTGACGTGATGCGGCTGGCCCAAACCGGGCTGCTGGCGCTGGCCGCCCTGGTGGCATTGCTGTTGGTGGTGCGGCCGGCGGTCAACCGGCTGATCGCGCTGGCGCCGACGGATGCGACATTGGCCGGGCCGCCGTCTCCCGGCACGTCGGATGGCGCTTTGGGATACCTGCCGGGTGTCGGCCAGGCGGGCGGTCCAGCGCAGAACCTGCTGCCAGGCGCTGCCGATGACGATCCGAACGACATGGTCACGCTGGCAAAAGTGCAGGGCCAGTTGCGCGCATCATCGTTACGGCGCCTGACCGATCTGGTGGACGGGCATCCCGACGAAACCCTGTCGATCATCCGTGGCTGGATTGCGCAGGAAAGCGGTTGAGCATGGCGCAGGGCGACGATTATCAATCCCTGAACGGCGCGCAGAAGGCGGCGGTGTTGCTGCTGACCCTCGGCGAGGAGCAGTGCAGCCGGCTGTTCGGCATGATGCATGAAGACGAAATCAAGGAAATTTCTGCCGCCATGGCCCAGCTCGGCGCCATCAGGGCCGATGTGGTGGAACGGCTGTGCGGCGAATTTTCCGAGCATCTTGGCGGTTCCGGCAATATCGTCGGCAGTTTTGACAACACCGAGCGCCTGCTGATGAAAACCCTGCCACGCGACCGGGTGACCCAGATCATGGAAGAAATCCGTGGTCCGGCCGGGCGTACCATGTGGGACAAACTCGGAAATGTGCATGAAGCGGTGCTGGCCAATTATCTGAAGAACGAATATCCGCAGACCGTGGCTGTGGTTTTATCGAAGATCCGTGCCGACCATGCTGCCCGCGTGCTGGCAATTCTGCCGGATAGTTTTGCCATGGAAGTGGTGATGCGGATGCTGCGGATGGAGAGCATCCAGAAAGATGTGCTGGACGGCGTGGAAAAGACCTTGCGGTTCGAATTCATGTCCAATCTCGCGCGCAGCACGCGCCGGGATGCGCACGAAATGATGGCGGATATTTTCAACAATTTGGATCGCCAGGCCGAAGGCCGGTTCATTTCGGCACTGGAAGAACGCAATCGCGAAGCCGCCGACCGGATCAAGGCGCTGATGTTCACCTTCGACGACCTGCAGCGGCTGACCCCGGCGGCGGTGCAGATCCTGCTGCGGGCAATCGAGAAGGACAAGCTGCCGGTTGCACTGAAGGGTGCCTCGGAGAAACTGCGCGATCTTTTCTTCTCCAACCTGTCGGAGCGGGCGGGAAAGATGTTGCGCGAGGAGATCGCCAATCTTGGGCCGGTCAAGCTGCGCGATGTCGATGATGCGCAGGCGTCGATCGTGGCGATGGCGAAAGAACTGGCGGCCTCCGGCGACATCCAGATCAGCCAGAGCAAAGACGATGAGATGGTCGTTTAACAATGCCGGGGATTTCAGCGGTATGAATGCCAGCACAAAATTCGCCCGCGCGAGCGTTCTCAGCCTGTTCGCCGATGATTTCGGTCGCACCGGCGAAGCGGAGCCGGCCGCCACCGTCGTCGAGGTGCCGCCAGCGCCCGCAGCGCCATCGCTGGCTGATGTCGATGCCGCCTACGCCGATGGGCTGCGCGCTGGCGCGGCGGCGGCCGAGGCAGCGGTACTGCGCCAGACCGAGGCGACCTTGCAGACGTTGATGGCCGAACTTGCCACTCTCGGCGCGGACAGCCAACAAACCGCCGAAGCCGCCGCGACCGCGCTCGCCGGATTGCTGCTCGACACCTTCGCGCGTTTTTTCCCAACGTTATCCGAACGTTTCGGCCCCGCCGAAGTTGCCGCAACGACCCAACTCATCCTCGCCGGATTGTATAACGAACCGGAGGTGATCATCCGCGCCTCGGTGCCGACGATCGGCGCACTGGATCGCCTGTTTGCCCAACACCCCGCCGACAGCAAAACCAAAATCACGTTGGTGCCGACCGATATGATGCCGCCGGGCGATGTTTCGATGCGCTGGCGCGAAGGGCAGGCAACGCGGGACACCAACCAGCTCTGGACCGACATTAACGAAGTGCTTGGACTCTACGGGCTAGACCCGGTGGCGCCGCCGCCGATCGTCCCACAAAAGGAGCTTGCCCATGGATGACGATCTCGACCTGACCGACGTGGCAATGCCCACAACGATTGCGGATACGCCGGGGCCGCGCAACCCGCGCGATCTCGAAGCGGTCTACGACATCCCGGTCACCGTCAGCGCGGTGTTGGGGCGGGCGACCATGCAGGTGTCGCAACTGCTGAAACTCGGACGTGGCGCGGTGGTGGAACTGGACCGGAAGTTGGGCGAGGCGATCGATATCTACGTCAATAACCGCCTGGTCGCACGCGGCGAAGTGGTGATGGTGGACGATAACCGGCTGGGCGTGACGATGACCGAAATCGTCAAAGCCGACCGGGCGGTTTGAAGCCGATGCGCATTCTGATCCTGGGAACCCTGTCCGGCCCGCTGGCGGATGCCGCCCGCATGGCGCGGCATCTGAAAGCCGAAATCGACCAGGCCGACACGCTCGATGCCGCACTGGCGGCGCTACGGCGCAATGCGGCGATCGGGATGGTGCTGTGCGAGGTTGCGCGCGACATCGCCACCGTGGTGCGGGCGATGGCGGCAGAGCGGATTTTCGTGCCACTGGTGGCCTGCGGCATCGATGTCGATCCTGATGCCGCTGGCAACGCAATCCGTGCCGGCGCGCGGGAGTTTCTGCCGTTGCCGCCTGATGTCGACATGATCGCCGAGCTGCTGGCCGCGATCAGCCTGCAACAAACCAACTTCATCGTCCGCGACCCCGCCATGCTGGCGGTGCTCGGGGTGGCCGAGCGGGTTGCGCGGGCGGACGCATCCGTTTTGATCACCGGGGAAAGCGGCACCGGCAAGGAAATGGTGGCGCGGCACCTGCATGGGGCATCGCGCCGCGCCGGCGGCCCGTTCGTGGCGTTGAACTGCGCCGCAATCCCGGAAAACCTGTTGGAAAGCGAATTGTTCGGCCATGAAAAAGGCGCCTTCAGCGGCGCGCTGGCGCGACGGATCGGCAAGTTCGAAGCGGCCAACCGCGGCACTTTGTTGCTGGACGAAATCGGCGAGATGGATGTGCGGCTGCAAACCAAACTGCTGCGGGCGTTGCAGGAGCGCGAGATCGAGCGGCTTGGCGGCGCCGAGCCGGTGAAGATCGACGTACGCATTCTGGCGGCAACCAATCGCGACCTCGCTTCCGATGCTGCTGCCGGGCGCTTTCGGGAGGATTTGTATTTCCGGCTCAACGTTATCCGCCTCCATCTGCCCCCCTTGCGCGACCGCCCGCAGGATGTCGCGGCCCTGGCCGATCATTTTGCCCGTAAGTTTGCCGACCTCAACGGCCTGCCGTATCGCAGGCTGACACCGGATAGCTATCGGGTGCTGGAAACCCAGGCCTGGCGCGGCAATGTGCGTGAGCTGGAAAATTGTATGCACCGCGCGGTCCTGCTGAGCAGCGGCGAGGCGATCACGCCGGATGCGCTGGCGCTCGGCGATGTGCCGGTGACAGCGAGCAATTCTGCCACCGGCGCGCTGGTCGGACGCCGGGTGGAGGAAGTGGAGCGCGACCTGATCCTGCAAACCTTGTCGCATACTCTCGGCAATCGCACGCGTGCCGCTATCATGCTCGGAATTTCCATTCGCGCCTTGCGCAACAAACTGCACGATTACACCAGCCGGGGCGTGGCGGTGCCGCCGCCGGCAACCGGCATCGCGGCCTGAACGATGGCGTTCATGGCACTGCCCCGCAGCATCACCCGCTTCACCCCCGGCGCGGACATCGGGCTGGCGCTCGGCGTGGTGGCGATCGTCGCCGTACTGATCGTGCCGTTGCCCGGGATGGCGCTGGATTTCGGACTGTCGCTGTCGATCACGATGGCCGTGCTGATCCTGATGGTGGCAATTTTTCTGCGCCGTCCGCTCGATCTTTCCAGCTTTCCGACCATGCTGCTGCTGACCACGCTGCTGCGGCTGTCGCTGAATGTCGCCACCACGCGGCTGATCCTGTCGCATGGCAGCGAGGGCCGGTTCGCCGCCGGGCATGTGGTGGCGGCCTTCGGCTCGTTTCTGATGGGCAGCGACGTGGTGATCGGGGTGATCCTGTTCGCCATCCTGCTGATCATCAACTTCGTCGTCATCACCAAGGGTTCCGGCCGCATCGCCGAGGTTGCCGCGCGCTTCAGCCTCGATGCGATGCCGGGCAAGCAGATGGCCATCGACGCCGAACTCGGCGCCGGCTCGATCACCGAAGTGGTGGCGCGTCAGCGTCGGAAAGACCTGGAGGAAGAAACCTCGTTCTACGGCGCGATGGACGGGGCAGCGAAGTTCGTCCGTGGCGACGCAATCGCCGGGGTGATCATCACCGCGATCAACATCGTCGGCGGACTGGCAACCGGGATTTTGCGCCACGGCATGAACGTGGCCGACGCGGTCAGCACTTACACCACCCTCACCGTGGGCGATGGGCTGGTGAGCCAGATTCCGGCGCTGCTGGTTTCGATTGCCGCCGGCATCGTGGTGACCAAGGGCGGGGTGGAAGGCGGCACCGATGTGGCGCTGATGGAACAGCTCGCCGGCCGGCCGAAACCGCTGGCGATGGCGGCCGGGGCGGCGGTGGTGCTGGCGTTTCTGCCGGGCATGCCGCTGGTGCCGTTTCTGCTGCTGGCCGGCGGCGCCGGTGC
>JAYTQP010000361.1:0-7663 GCA_043746675.1 Rhodospirillales bacterium
CGTGATGGCCGGCGAACTTGTCGAATTCCCCGCCTCCGGCATGACCGGCATGGCGCTGAACCTGGAAACCGACAATGTCGGCTGCGTGATCTTCGGCGATGACCGCCAGATCCGCGAAGGCGACACCGTCTCCCGCACCGGCCGCATCGTCGATGTGCCGGTCGGCCGTGGCCTGCTCGGCCGCGTGGTCGATGGCCTCGGCAACCCGATCGACGGCAAAGGCCCGATCGAGGGCGCCCGCAGCCTGGTCGAAGTGAAAGCGCCCGGCATCATCCCGCGCAAATCGGTGCATGAGCCGATGCAAACCGGGATCAAGGCGATCGATGCGCTGATCCCGATCGGCCGCGGCCAGCGCGAACTGATCATCGGCGATCGCCAGACCGGCAAGACCGCCGTCATCATCGACACCATCATCAACCAGAAGGGCATCAACGCCGGCACCGACGAGAGCAAGAAGCTTTATTGCATCTACGTCGCCATCGGCCAGAAACGCTCGACGGTGGCGCAATTGGTGCGCACGCTCGAAGAGCAAGGCGCGATGGAATACTCCATCGTCGTCGCCGCCACCGCCTCCGATCCGGCGCCGACCCAGTTCCTCGCACCCTACACCGGCTGCACGATGGGCGAATATTTCCGCGACAACGGCATGCACGCGGTCATCTTCTACGACGATCTTTCCAAGCAGGCGGTCGCCTACCGCCAGATGTCGCTGCTGCTGCGCCGCCCGCCGGGCCGCGAAGCCTATCCGGGCGACGTGTTCTATCTGCATTCGCGCCTGCTGGAACGGGCTGCGAAAATGTCGGACGCGTTCGGCGCCGGCAGCCTGACCGCGCTGCCAGTGATCGAGACGCAGGCCGGCGACGTGTCCGCCTACATCCCGACCAACGTGATTTCGATCACCGACGGGCAGATCTTTTTGGAAACCGAACTGTTCTTCAAGGGCATCCGCCCGGCGGTGAACGTCGGCATTTCGGTGTCCCGCGTCGGCTCCGCCGCCCAGATCAAGGCGATGAAGCAGGTCGCCGGGCGCATCAAGCTGGAACTCGCGCAGTACCGCGAAATGGCCGCCTTCGCGCAGTTCGCCTCCGACCTCGATGCCTCCACCCAGCAACTGCTGGCACGCGGCGCGCGGCTGACCGAACTGCTCAAGCAGCCACAGTTCAAGCCGGTGCCGGTGGAAGAACAGGTTGTGGCGCTGTTCGCCGGCGTGCGTGGCTACCTCGATAAGCTGGAAGTCGGCAAGATCGGCCGCTTCGAAAGCCAGTTGCTGATCGAACTGAAATCGAGGGAACCCGCCATCATCGACAGCATCCGCGCCGATCGCGAGATCAAGCCGGACGTCGAGAAAAAGCTGATCGCCTTCCTCGACAGCTTCGTGAAAACTTTTGCCTGATCCGCAACGTCGCGCTCTCAAGGTCAGGTAGAACGATATGGCCACGCTAAAAACGCTTCGCCTGCGCATCAACAGCGTTAAATCGACGCAGAAAATCACCTCGGCGATGAAAATGGTCGCGGCCTCCAAGCTGCGGCGTGCGCAAACCCAGGCCGAAGCCGCCCGCCCGTACGCTGTGCGGATGGAGCGGATGCTGGCCTCCCTCGGCGCCTCGGTGGCCAACGCGCCGACCGCGCCGAAGCTGCTGATCGGCACCGGCGCGGACAAGGTGCATTTGCTGGTGGCGGTAACCGGCGATCGCGGGCTGGCCGGCGCGTTCAATTCCAACATCGGCCGGATGACCCGCAACCTGGCGCGCGAACTGGAAAGCCAGGGCCGAACGGTGAAAATCCTCGCCGTCGGGCGCAAAGGCCGCGACTATCTGAAGCGCGAAATGGCCAGCCGGCTGGTGGGCGAGGTGACCTTCGCCGGCCGCAAATCGATCGGCTTCGCCGACGCGCAGGACATCGCGACCCGCATCACCGCGATGCTCGATGACGGCGCGTTCGACGTTTGCACCGTGATCTATAACCGCTTCCAGTCGGTGATCGCGCAAGTGCCGACGGCGATGCAGCTGGTGCCGGCGCCGCTGCCGCAGGGCGAAGCCCCCCCCGCAGGCGGCATGTATGAGTTCGAGCCGGACGAGGAAACCATCCTCGCCAAGCTGCTGCCGCAAAATTTGGCGATCCAGCTTTATCGTGCCCTGCTGGAAAACGCGGCCGGCTTCTACGGCTCGCAAATGACCGCGATGGACAACGCCACCCGCAATGCGGGCGACATGATCAAGCGCCTGACGCAGACCTACAACCGGGCACGCCAGGCCAACATCACACGTGAACTGATCGAGATCATCTCGGGCGCCGAAGCGCTCTGATCCTCGGCATACAGGAGTTTTTGACGATGGCGAGCAACAATGTCGGGCGCGTGACGCAAATTCTCGGCGCCGTGGTGGACGTGCAGTTCGACGGCGAACTGCCCTTCATCCAGAACGCGCTGACCACCAAAGGCGTCGGTGGCACCATGCTGGTGCTCGAAGTGGCCCAGGCGCTGGGCGAAAACACCGTCCGCACGATCGCCATGGACGCCACCGAAGGCATGGTGCGCGGGCAGGAAGTGGTCGATACCGGCGCTCCGATCTCGGTGCCGGTCGGCCCGGAAACCCTTGGCCGCATCCTCAACGTGATCGGCGAGCCGATCGACGAGCGTGGCCCGGTCAACACCAAGAAGCGCTACCCGATCCATCGCGCCGCGCCGAGCTTCGAAGAACAATCCAGCTCCGCCGAAATCCTGGTCACCGGGATCAAGGTCGTCGATCTGCTGGCACCCTACCTCAAGGGCGGCAAGGTCGGGCTGTTCGGCGGCGCCGGCGTCGGCAAAACCGTGCTCATCCAGGAACTGATCAACAACATCGCCAAAGGCCATGGCGGCGTCTCGGTGTTCGCCGGCGTGGGCGAACGCACCCGCGAAGGCAACGATCTCTACCATGAAATGGTCGATGCCGGCGTGATCAAGCTCGGCGAAAACGGCTCGACCGAAGGCTCCAAAGTGGCGCTGGTCTATGGCCAGATGAACGAGCCGCCGGGTGCGCGTGCCCGCGTTGCGCTGTCCGGCCTGTCGCTGGCGGAATATTTCCGCGACGAGGAAGGCCAGGACGTGCTGTTCTTCGTGGACAACATCTTCCGCTTCACCCAGGCCGGCGCCGAAGTGTCCGCGCTGCTCGGCCGCATCCCGTCGGCCGTCGGCTATCAGCCGACGCTTGCCACCGACATGGGCGCGCTGCAGGAACGCATCACCAGCACCAACAAAGGTTCGATCACCTCGGTGCAGGCGATTTACGTGCCAGCCGACGATCTGACCGATCCGGCGCCGGCAACCTCCTTCGCGCATTTGGATGCGACCACCACGCTCTCGCGCCAGATTGCCGAGTTGGGCATTTATCCGGCGGTCGATCCGCTCGACTCGACCTCGCGCGCGCTCGAACCCCGCATCGTCGGGCAGGAACATTACGACGTGGCGCGCGAAGTGCAGCGCGTGCTGCAAACCTACAAGTCCCTGCAAGACATCATCGCCATTCTCGGCATGGATGAACTGTCCGAAGAAGACAAACTCGTGGTGACCCGCGCCCGCAAGCTCCAGCGCTTCCTGTCGCAGCCGTTCCACGTCGCCGAAGTCTTCACCGGCTTCCCCGGCGTGTTCGTGCCGATCGCCGATACCGTGCGCAGCTTCAAAGCCATCGTCGCCGGGGAATACGACCATCTGCCGGAAGCGGCGTTTTACATGGTCGGCACGATCGAGGATGCGGTGAAAAAGGCCGAGACGCTGAAGGCGAACGTCTAAATGACGATCGCTCTGGAAATCGTCAGCCCGGAAAAGCTGCTGCTGTCGCGCCCGGTGGACATGGTGGTGATCCCCGCCGAAGAAGGTGAAATGGGCGTGCTGCCGCTGCACGCGCCGATGATCGTAACCCTACGCGAAGGCGTGATCCGGCTCTACACCAACGGCGCCGTCACCGACGAGCTTCGCGTCAGCGGCGGCTTCGCCGAAGTTACCCCGGAACGGGTGACCGTACTGGCGTACGCGGCAACCGCGATCAACTAACCCCGTAGGGCGGATGCAATCCGCCGCGTGCCCCCAACAAACTGCTTGCACGAGTGGTATAAGTTAGTTATTTAGACTAAAGCCTGCATGGAGTTGATCGCCCCTCATGTCCTAGTGCTTCGACTCATTCGGATAGTACCGAAGGAGTCGAAGCACTAGTTTGATTTTGTGGGCCGATTCACCCAACGGGCTGAAGTGCCCGTTGGGATCGGACCGCTAGTCCACATCCCCCAACCCCACGGCGTCTGCGCCGCAAGCGGCAGAATTGGTCGCCCGGGTCGGCCGGATCATGGCAGAAATTCGGCTGGCTGATCTGGGCGCTCGGCTGGCAGGCCGCCGGCTACGCCGGCCATCTCGAACATCTGCTGCAACAGCCGGATGTCGCGGCCATCATCGCCGCCGCACCCGCGGCCCTCGAAATGCCGGAAAAAATCGCAAAAACCTGATCGCCATGCCGCGCCGACGCATGCTTTTTTGTTATGGTATCGAAAGAAATAATCCTTCACCCCGCGTGCTGGCGGGCATTTTCGATCGAAACCGGCCCGCCCCGCTCACCGTCGCTAATGTAATCCCGGATCAGCGGCGTGGCGGTTTGGTCGCGGGTAAGCTGGACCTGAAACACCATATGGCCGGAACGGCGGAAGGCGAGTTCGCTGCCGCACAGATAAAATTCGAACATCCGGCAGAACCGGTCATCGTACAGCGCACCAATGGCGTCGCGGTTGGCGGCGAACCGGCGGCGCCAATGGCGAATGGTTTCGGCGTAGTGCAGGCGAAGGATTTCGAGGTCGGTGGCATAAAGCCCGGATTGCTCGATGGCTGGCAGAACCTCCGACAGCGCGGGGCAGTAGCCGCCGGGAAAGATGTATTTGGCGATCCAGGCGTTGGTGGCGTCCGGCTGGGTGGAACGCCCGATCGCATGGATCAGCGCCACACCATCTGGCGCGAGGCAGCGCTGCACGACGTTGAAAAATTCATCGAAATGCATCACCCCGACATGCTCGAACATGCCAACCGAGACAATCCGGTCGTAACGGCGGTGCATGTCGCGATAATCGGTCAGTTCGAAACGCACCCGGTCCTGCAAGCCCTCGGCCGCCGCCCGCGCCTGGGCTTCGGCAAGCTGCTCGGTGGACAGGGTAATGCCGGTAACCCTGGCGCCATAATCCCGCGCCAAGGTAAGCGCCATTCCGCCCCAGCCGCAGCCGATATCCAGCACTTCCAGCCCCGTCCGGTCGAGGCAGAGCTTGGCGGCGATGTGGCGTTTCTTGGCGGCCTGCGCCTGTTCAAGCGTTTCTTCCCCGGTCGGGAAATAGGCACAGGAATATTGCCGGTCACGGTCCAGAAACAGCGAATAGAGCCGTCCGTTGAGATCGTAATGATGCGCGACATTGCGGCGCGACCGGGCCGCCGGATTAAACTGGGCCAGCCGTCGGGTAAGCCGGGATATGGCATTGCGCAGCCGTAAAATGCCGCTGGCACCATCGGCTTCGTTGCTGATCAGCACATCCAGCACGTCGTAAATGCCGCAATCGATCGGCAGCAGGCCGCCATCCATGTAGCATTCGCCGACCGCCAGGGTGGGATTGAACACCAGCCGACGCACCGCGGCGGGGGTGCGCAGCGCGATAGCGGCCGCTGGGCCGGGGCCACCGGCATAGGTCGTATGCTGCCCATCCGGCCAGCGAACGGTCAGCCGACCGACCTGAATGAAACGTCGTAAGAACGGATCCAGCAACACCCGCATTGCACGCTCCCCTCGCTATATCGAAAGGTCGCTGCAATTCTGGCGTCATATTCGTCTCGGAATCAAGCGAAACGCCCAAAAACCAATACGGGCCGGAAGTTGCCCCCCGGCCCAGATCGGCACACGCTTAACGTCTGCTCAAACGTCGGGCTGTTCCGCCTCGGACGGATCGAGCAGCGCCGCGTTCTCAACCTCTTCCTCTTCGTCGTCCTGCCGGTTCAGCGCCTCGCCACGGGCCTGCTTCTCGGCTTCCTCGGCGCTGCGGGCGATATTGACGGTAACCGACAGCGAAACCTCGGGGTGCAGCACAACCCGAACCTTGGCCAAACCAAGGGTTTTGATCGGGTGCTCCAGCACCACCTGGCCGCGATTGACCGTCAGGCCGCCAGCGGTGCAGGCGTCCGAAATGTCGCGCGGAGAAACCGAGCCATAAAGGCTGCCGGCTTCACCGGCCTGCCGCAGAATAACCACGGTCAGCCCGCCCACCCGTTCGGCGAGGCGTTCGGCTTCTTCCCGGCGTTTGATGTTCTGCGCTTCAAGCTGGGTCCGTTCGACTTCGAACTTCGCCAGATTGGCCTTGTTGGCGCGGATGGCTTTCTTCTGGGGCAGCAGGAAGTTGCGGGCAAAACCCGGCTTTACCTTCACGAGATCGCCCATTTGCCCCAGCTTTTCAACGCGCTGAAGCAGGATCAGTTCTACGGCGGCCATGCTATGTGTCTCCTCAGGCCACGATATAGGGAAGCAGCGCCAGGAAGCGGGCACGCTTGATGGCCTGCGCCAACAGCCGCTGCTTCTTCGCCGAAACCGCGGTGATGCGGCTGGGAACGATCTTGCCGCGCTCGCTCAGGAAGCGCGATAGCAGGCGCACGTCCTTATAATCGATCACCGGCGCGCCGGGGCCCGAAAACGGGCAGGACTTGCGGCGGCGATAGAACGGCCGGCGGGCGCCGACGGCGGTGCGGCGCGCGGCGGGATTGATTTCGTCGGACATGTTATTCCTCCATCCCACGGAACTCGTCACGCGGGCCATCATCGCGGGCGCGATATTCCTCGCGGTCGTCATAGCCGCGCTTGCGGCCGCTCTCGAAGCGTCCAGCCGGCTTCGGCCCGCGGAAGCCGCGTTCTCGATCATCGGCCTTGCGCGACAGAATGGCGCTCGGCGCTTCGTCGATCGCTTCGAGACGGATGGTCATGAAGCGCAGCACGTCCTCGTTCAGGCCGAGCTGGCGTTCCATTTCGGTGATCGAAGCCGGCTTCGCATCGAGCCCGAGGAGCATGTAATGCCCCTTCCGGTTCTTCTTGATGCGATAAGCGAGGCTGCGCAGGCCCCAATATTCGCGCTTGCGGACCGAGGTTACGCCCTCGGTGCCGGGGGCAATCCCATTATCGGTATCGACCAACGCCGCAATGGAATCCGCGATGGTTTCAACCTGCGCCTGGGTCACGTCGTTGCGTGCGATGAACACGCATTCATAGAGCGGCATGAAGTCTCCCTCCGGGTTGTTTCAGCCCCGGACCCGATCGGGTCCCGCGCCGGGATGGCGCGTGGGCATAGCCAGGGCGGGCCGACCGCCCCAGCAGGGGAAGGCGGGGTTATACTGCGGTTTTATCGAGGTGCAAGGGGGGCGGAGCGCTTGCGGCGCAGGGCAGCTAGGAGCGTTCCAGTTTCAGGCGTGTGTTCGCGATAACGGCGCGGAAATCATCCTGAGGGCTCGCCAGTCGAGGACGTCGACGGTGAAAGGCAGGTCGGAGTCTTCGAACTGATCGTGAAGCGCGCCAAGTTCGGCGCGGGTCAAAGCGCGTCCGGCGTCGATTGCCAGGTCGAGGTCGGAGGATCGGCGGGTGGTGCCGCTGGCGCGGGAGCCGAAGACCCACACTTCGGCATG
>JAYTQP010000362.1:0-2513 GCA_043746675.1 Rhodospirillales bacterium
AAACCGGCGAACGCGTGACGGTAACCTGGGATGTTGCCGGCGAGCGGATTTTCGACGCCAGCAAAACGCCTTTGCCAACGCTCTCCTGAAACCTCCAACCCTGGAATATAATGCCATGTCCGACCTTCGCTCGATTTCCCGCCGCGCGATCCTCGCCGGCGGTGCCGCACTTCCCTTCGCCGCCGGCCGCGCCCAGGCGGCTGAACAAGTGGTGATCGCCACCTGGGGCGGCGACTACGCCAATCTGCTGCGCGACAACGTCGAAATTCCGGTGCTGACCCCGCAAGGCATCAAGGTGGTGCAGGATATCGGCGACGAAGACCCGCGGGTCGCCAAGCTGTTCGCCCAGCGCCATCTGCCGCACGGGCCAGACGACGTGCTGTGCCTGCAAGCGGTGCGCGCGCATGAAGTGGGCGATGCCGGCCTGCTCGAACCACTGGACGCAACCAAGGTGCCGAACCTGGCGCATGTGCCGGCGCAGCTGAAAACCCAGTTCTACGCGCCGCATATCTACAGCCCGCAGGTGCTGATCTATAACCCCGGCAACGTCAAAAACCCACCGAAAACCTTCACCGATCTGCTGGACCCGAAATACAAGGGCAAGGTAGGGGTTGGCGACATCAATTACATGTACGTGATGATGGCGGCCGCACTGGCGGCCACCGGCGATGTCAACAAGGTCGAAGCGCCGGAAACCCGGGCGCTGGCGTTGAAGCTGAACGCCAACGGGTTGCGGCTGTATCCGTCCACCGACTCGATCGGCGCCGGCCTCAAGTCCGGCGAAATCGAGGTCGGGCTGATGTGGATGGCGAGGGTGGTGATGTGGCAGAACGCCGGCATCCCGGTCGAAAAATCCTTCCAGAAAGAAGGCACCGTGCTCTACACCTCCGGCATGGTGGTGCCGAAGAACGCCGCCAACAAGCCGGGCGCCTACAAATACCTCAACGCCATGCTGGAAAAAGCCTCGCAACTCCGCTTCGCCGAGCATATGGGCTACTTTCCGACGGTGGATAATGCGCCGCTGGAGGGCAAGATCGCCCAGCAACTCGCCATGCCCACGCCGGCGCCGAGCATGCATGTGCCGGACTACGGCATCACCGGGCCATTGCAGAGTTCGGTTTCGGAATGGTGGAAGAAGAACATCCAGCACGCCTGAGCATGATGGCGCAGCGCACCCCGGCCGCCCCACGCCCTTACGGGGCGGCCGCCGGCTTTCTCGGCCCGGCCACCTTGCTGGTGTTGATAATGCTCGCAGCACCCTTGGCGCTGTTGGTGCGGTTCAGCCTGAACCGTTACGACATCAAGGAACTGATGATCGAAACAATAACGGGTGAGAATTATCTGCGCTTCATCACCGATGGTTTCTACCTCGGCGTGCTGCGCACCACCTTGCTGGTGGCGGTAACATCGACGGCGATTTGCCTGCTGCTCGGCCTGCCGCTCGCCTATCGGCTGGCGCGGATGCAAAGCCGCTGGAAATCCACCTGCATGCTGGCAATCGTGCTGCCGCTGTTCGTCGGCAGCATCGTGCGGATGGTCGGCTGGATGATCCTGTTCGCCCATGGCGGCATGGTAGACGGGGCGGTGCGCTGGGTGACCGGGCACGGTCTGGAACTGATGTATACGCCGTTCGCCGTGGTGGCGGGGATTGTGTCGATCAATCTGCCGTTCGTGGTGCTGACCATTCAGAGCACCATCGAGACGATCGATATCCGCATCGAGGAAGCCGCCCAGAGCCTTGGCGCACCGCCCGGGCGCAGCTTCTGGCGGGTGGTCTGGCCGCTGGCGCTGCCGGGCACGGCAATTTCGGGAATTTTGTGTTTTATTCTAGCAATGAATGCCTATGCCACGCCGTATCTGCTCGGCGGCCCGCGCTTCCAGATGATGGCGCCGCTGCTATACTGGGAGTTCAGCACCAACAACAACTGGCCGTTCGCTTCGGCGCTGGCGCTGATTTTGATGAGCACGACGTTGGTGCTGACGGCGTGCAGCAACGTGCTGATCCCCCGGCGTTATCGGGGGTAAGGCAGGACGCCGGCGGCGAGCAGGCGTTTATATTCGGCAGCGAAAGCAATGGACGCCGCCTGAACGTCGGCAGGTTCCATGGCGATCGCCTGCGCGACCGCCTCCCGTTCCGCGGCGATGGCCAGCCGGTCTACCGCCCATTGCAGTTTATGGCCGATATCCGGCCCGTACGCCTGCACTGCCTGGGCAAGTGCCGCATCCGGAAAGGCACCGTGATGGAGCGCCAGCATGCCCAGATCGATGGCGTCGCGAAAGCCGGAGGATCGATCCTGGCAGCGGTCGGCGTTTGCTAGCAGTTTCTCGGCAATCTGGCTGGTAAGCGCCAATTGTGGAACGCCGAGGGTATGGTTGATATCACCAGTTAACCGGACACGGGCCTCGCGCACGATCTCGAACCGCAATGGTATGTCGCGCACCGAAACAATGCCGCGGATACCGTATTGGTCGCCGCGAAAGTCACGTTCCGTTTTGATCGTGGCATCGAACAG
>JAYTQP010000363.1:0-3375 GCA_043746675.1 Rhodospirillales bacterium
GGCGGGGATGATTTTGGCGGCTTCGGCGTGGTTGGAGAGGCGGAAGCCGCCGCCGGCGGGTGCGGTGCCGGCGGAATTCCAGACATTGTTGGTCCAGACGTTGTTCGACCAGACGTTGCCGTTGGTCGTGGCCAGGCGTTTTTGTTCTTCGGGCAGGACGGTGGCGACTTTTTGTTGGTAGGGCGTGCCGAGTTCCGGCGTGGCGGAGTGATAAAAGGCGGTGGCTTTTTCCCAGGAGCCGGTTTGGCTGAACAAGTCGCGCAGATAGCGTGCGGCGTAGCGGGCGTTGGCAACCGGGTCGAAGGCTTGTTCCAGGCTGGCGAAGGCGGTCGGGTGGAACATCAGGTTGACCTGCATGCAGCCGATATCGATGGATTTCCGGCCCGCCGCCTGAAAACGGCGAACCGCGGCGATCGCTTCGGCCTTTGTTTCGTAGATGTGGTCGATGCCCTCGACATTGATGCTCCAGGGCCAAGGGTCGATCTGGCCCTGCGCGTCGCGGCGACCGCTTTCCACCCGCCCGATTGCCGCCATCAACTGGCTGGGAATTGCGGCGGCCTGTTCGGCGGCGCGGATTGCCTGCCGACACTGCATGCCGGGTCCCTGGGTTGCGATGGCGGGGCCGGGCAGCGCGACGACGGGCTGCGCGACGATGGGCTGCGCGACGATGGGCTGCGCGACGATGGGGCGCGCGACGACGGGCTGCGCGACAACGGGGCGCGACGGGCTGGCGAACAGGCTGAGCGGGCCTGTGCGGCTTGCTGCGATGCCGCTGGTTGCAAGAATATCGGCCTGTGCAACCGTGGCTGGCGCAATCGCTGCAACGACAAGCAGAGCAAGCTTTGATGAGAAAATCCGCATGGGGTATGATAACCGCTGAAATGTAAATAAATGCTTACGGAACTGGCACTTATGGGCACCATCGTATGCAGAAAGGCGAGGCTGAAAAATGTCTATGCTGCAATGCGAAAAAACGCTTGCAGCGGGAAGGCTAAAACCCTAAATTGTGCATCGCAGCACGGCAGTGTATCGCCGCGTTGCTTTCTTGGACGTTTCCTCCCTAAACTTGGCGGCGCGGCAACGCGCCGCCCTTTTTTTGGGCAGCGCTCTCGCACGATCGCTGGAGGCGCCTTCGCCGGAAACGCCGATCATTCGATCAAACCAATTTAATCCAGTTTGAAACCGCGCGCACGCACAAAATCGCCCCAGCCCTGGCGCTCCGGCGCGGCGTATTGTCGGGCTTTGTCTTCCGACCAGCCATAATCCGCATCGGCGCCGAAGCGGGCGTCGTCGCGGCGTTCGCGGTAGGGGCGGGTGAGGTTGCGGCGGGCGTCGTATTCATCGAGCAGCGCGCCGACCTCGGTGCCGGAATGTTTGTCCACGTGCACGGTCGCGGCCAGCCCGAGCCGGGGGGACATGGCGCCGCTATGGGCGGGCCAGCCGAGGCAGAGGCCGGCGACCGGAAACACGTGGGCGGGCAAAGCGAGCACGTCGGCGACTTCGGCGGGGTGGTTGCGGATGGCGCTGATCGGGCAGGTGCACATGCCGACGGCTTCGGCGGCGGCGATGAAGGTGCCGAGCACGATGCCGGCATCGACGCCGGGATTGAAGAAGGCATCGAGGTGATCGTTGACGAACGTGTGGCCGCGCAGCGCATGGATCTGGCGCTGGCGGGCGTTGTTGCCGCAGAACACCAGAAAGGCCGGCGCTTTGGCGGCCCAGGGATTATCCGGCAGCAGGGCGGCGATCGCGGCGCGCTGCAAGGCGGACTGCACGATGACGATATCGCATTGCTGGAGGTCGCTTTTGGACGGCGCCGACAGTGCCACTGCGCACAAGGCGCGCACCAGTTCGGGGCTGACCGGCGCATCGCGGTAATGGCGGATGGTCCGGTGATCGGCGATGCCGCGCGCCACCGGGGACGCCGCCAGTGCCTCGGGCACGTCGAGCCGTTCGCCGAAGCGCGCGAATAACAGGTCTGCCAGGTTTTCGTTCATGGTTTCGTTCCTCGAATATTATTAGCCGGCGCTCAGCACCAACGGCGAGCGCCCGCGCCCGATCAGCAGCACCATGCCGGCGGCGACCATGCAGGTGAGGCCGGCGAAAATGAAGGCCTGGAGGTAGCTGCCGAAATCGCCGCGCGCGACGCCGGCAAGGAAGGCGGCGGACGCGCCGCCGAGCTGATGGATCGCCGACACCCAGCCATACATCATGCCACCTTTTTCGCGCCCGAAGATGTTGGTGCAGATGCGCACCGTCGGTGGTACCGTGGCGATCCAGTCCAGCCCGTAGAAGACCGCGAAGATCGACAGCCCCTCGAAGGATGCAAAGGAATAAGGCAGATACAGCAGCGACAATCCGCGCAGCACGAAATAGACGGCGAGCAGAGCGCGGTTGTCGATGCGATCGCTGAGCCAGCCGGAGCCGGTGGCGCCGACCATGTTGAAAATGCCCATGCCGGCCAGCAGGCTGGCACCGAGCACCGGGGAAATCCCGGCATCCACGCAGGCCGGCACCAGATGGGTGGCGATCAGCCCGTTGGTGGTGGCGCCGCAGATGAAGTAGCTGCCGGCCAGCAGCATGAAATCCCGATTGCCGGCGCCGGCCGCCAGGGCGCGGATCGGGGTGAGGAATAGATTGCGCTCCGACCGCACCGGCGGGTGCGGCGGGCCGCTTTCGCCGTAGGGCGCCAGCCCGAGGTCGGCCGGGCGGTCGCGTAGCAGCGCCAGCACCAGCGGCACCAGCGCGAAGCACAGGCCGGCGACCACGAACAGCATCGCCCGCCAGCCCATTTGCTGGGACACCCGCGCCAGAATTGGCAGCAGCAGCAACTGCCCGGCGGCAGCACTCGCGGTCAGCACGCCCAGCACTACGCCGCGCCGGGCGGTGAACCAGCGCCCGGCGACGGTGGCGGCCAGCACCAAGGCGGTGGCGCCGCTGCCCAGCCCGACGAACACCCCCCAGACCAGATCGAACTGCCAGACCGCGCCGAGAGAGGGCACCATGACTGCCCCGGTGGCCATGCACAGCAGCGATGCCACCAGCACGCGGCGCATGCCAAAACGGTCCATGATGGCGACAGAGAATGGCCCGAACAGCCCGTAGAGCAGGATGTTCAGCCCGAACGCCGAGGACACCGCGCCCGGCGACCAGCCGAATTCGCTTTGCAGCGGCACCAGCATCAGGCCGGGCACTGCGCGGATGGACGAGGTGGTCAGCAGCACGATGAAGGTCACCGCGGCGACCACCCATGCATAGTGTAAGCGGCCGGATTTTGGCATCGTGCTTCCTCGATTTCGCCCACTGGCATATAGAGCCGGGACAACCCTAGCGCGGAACCCGGATTTTCCCCATGCCCGACCTGGCTGAAGCCGA
>JAYTQP010000364.1:0-4496 GCA_043746675.1 Rhodospirillales bacterium
GCTGGAACGGTATGCCCCAAGTGTGTCCGTCGATCTGCCCGTTGCGCATGAAGGCCGGGTAGAAGCCGGCGAGCCAGGCTTTATCCGCGGTCGAAGTCGCCAGGGTATCGAACGACAAGATGAGTTCATCATCAACCAGCGAATAGGCATCTACCGCCAATACCAATGCCATCTGCGGGCCTTGGCCGGCTTTCGTCGCGGTGACCGCCTTGGTCAGGGTATCGACATAACTGCCGGCGTAAACCGGCTTCACTCGGATCGACGGATTCTGCTTCATGAAATCCGCAGCATAGCCATCGATCGTCTTGGTGATCGGGCCGCCGACGGCAACCGGAAAATAGAACTCGATCTCGGTGATGGTCTGCGCCTGCACGATCGCGGGCATCGCCATCGCCGATGCACCGGCGAGCAAGGAACGGCGGGAGGTGAGCAAACGCATGTCGCGGACTCCTCGTTTGGTTATGAATGGGGCCGGGCGATCGCCCGACCGCTAGCAGTATCGAACAAATGCACGGCCGCGTCGCTGTAGCAGAGATGAATTTCAGACCCTTCGGCAAGATCGATCTTGCCGGGCAGGCGCACCAGCACCCGCCCCGCCCCGACGCGACACGCAATGACGGTATCGGCACCGAGATATTCTGCAGTGATCACCCGTGCCGGCAAGCCGGTTTCGGCGAGCCGGAGCGCTTCCGGACGCAAACCGAGCAGTCCATCCTGCATTGGCCGGGCAACCACCGTCACGTCGGTGCCACGCACCACGCAGCCATCGATCGGCAGCAAGTTCATCGGTGGCGTGCCGATGAAGCCGGCGACAAAGCTGGTGGCAGGCTTCGCATACATCTCGGCCGGGGCGGCATCCTGCTCGATCCGCCCATCGCGCAGCAGCACCACCTGGTCGGCCATGCCCATCGCCTCGGTCTGATCATGCGTCACATACAGCATTGTCATGCCCAGCCGACGTTGCAGCGCCAGGATCTCCCGCCGCATTTCCGCACGCAACTGCGCGTCCAGGTTCGAAAGCGGCTCGTCCATCAGGCATACCGAAGCCTCCGCGACGATCGCCCGGCCCAGCGCCACCCGCTGCTGCTGCCCGCCGGAAAGCTGCCCGGGCCGGCGCGCCAGCAACTGGCCGATGCCGAGAATATCCACCGCACGCTCCAGCCGCCGCGCGCGTTCGACCGCTGGAACATTGCGGGCCTTCAAGCCAAAAACGATATTCTCGGCCACGTTGAGGTGCGGAAACAACGCGTAGGACTGGAATACCATCGCCACGCCGCGGGCCGCCGGCGGCAGCGCGGTTACATCACGGCCACCGATTTCCACCGTGCCGGAATTTGCCTGATCCAATCCGGCGACGATCCGCAGGCAGGTGGTTTTGCCGCAGCCGGACGGTCCCAGCAAAACGCAGAAGCTGCCGGCCGGTACATGCAGGGACACCCCGCCGAGAGCTGTGGTTGCGCCCCAGCTTCGGGTGACCGCAGTCAGGCGCACATCGGCGCCTTCCATATGCTTGCGTGTTTGCGTCATCGCCGCCCCAATACCGCGCTCGGTGCCATCTTGCATGTGACAGTTCCGCGCTTTTTCACCAGATCTCATGCACATGCCCTTGTTGGGCATGGTTGTCAGTCTGTCCAGGCCGGGCAACACTCGTGCGATGAGAGCGCGACAATGAAGATAATCGGACTGACCGGCGGCATCGGCATGGGCAAATCAACCTGTGCCGCCCAATTCCGTCGTGCGCGCGTGCCGGTATTCGACGCTGACCTTGTCGTGCATCGGCTCCAAGGCCCGCGCGGACGGGCGCTGCCGGCGATCGAGGCGGCGTTTCCCGGCACGGTGTGCGAAAACCGACTTGATCGCGCCGCCTTGCGAACGGCCGTGCTTGGCAAGCCTGACGCGCTTCGCAGGCTTGAAGGTATCATCCATCCAATGGTGCGGGACGAGGAGCGGCGCTTTCTCGGCCGCGCCCGCCGCGCCGGCGCTCGTGCGGTGGTGCTCGACATTCCACTTTTACTGGAAACGGCTGATCTGGACCGCGTCGATTTAATTGTCGTTGTTTCCGCGCCGCGTGCCGTGCAGATCCACCGCGTCTGGCTGCGCCGGAAAATGGACCGTGCACAAATCGAAGCCATCATCGTTCGCCAGATGCCCGACCTTCAAAAGCGCCGCATGGCCGACGTTGTTGTTCGTACCGGCCTGTCGCGGTTTTTCACGATCCGTGCCATCAAGCACATTGTCGTAGGAATTTTGAAATGAGAGCGATCCTTTTCGATACAGAAACAACAGGACTTGATCCGCTCAGGGGCGATCGGGTGATCGAGGTTGCTGCCTTGGAATTGTTCAACGACCTGCCGACCGGTGAGAGCTTCCACCGTCTTATTCACCCCGACCGCGACATCCCGCCCGATGCCACCCGTGTTCACGGCATTACCCTGGACCACCTGGCCCAGGCTCCTCGATTTGCGGCGGTTTGCGGCGATATGCTGGCTTTTTTCGGCGACGATCGGTTGGTTGCTCACAACGCGCCCTTCGATTTCGGCTTTCTCAACGCCGAACTTGCCCGCCTGAAACGCCCCCCACTGGCGCCTTCCCGCATGATCGATACCCTCGCGATGGCCAAAACGCGCTTCCCCGGGATGCCCAACAGCCTGGATGCGTTGTGCCGGCGCTTTTCTATCGATCTATCAGCCCGCACCACACACAACGCCTTGCTGGATTGTAAACTGCTGGCGGAGGTTTATATCGAACTGACCGGTGGTCGCCAGCGGGGCCTGAGCCTCGCCAACAGCGCCGCCGCCCAGAAAACGATACCGGTGATCCACTCTGCGCCAGCGGGGCCGCGCGCGCCGCGCCCGATCGTGCCGACCGACCTGGAACTTGCTACGCATGCCAGCTTTATCGGCAGGCTCAAGGATCCGATCTGGGGCGACGAAGCGGGTATGCGCGCAAAAGGTTAGATTTTTTGGCGCGCGCTTTCGCGTCAGCGAACGAGTGCGCCCCCGTCGACCGGCAGCTCAACGCCCGTAATGAACTGGGCTTCGTCGGAAGCGAGAAATAGCGCGGCGTTGGCAACGTCCCAGGCGCTACCTTGCTTTCCGCGCAATGGTACCCGCGCCGCACGTTCGGCGGCAATTTCGTCCCTTGGTCGGTTGCTGGCGCGCGCCCTTGTGTCCACCGCCATCGGCGTGTCCATCAACCCTGGCAGGATGGTATTGGCACGCACGCCGTCGGCGGCGTTTTGGATGGCGACCTGCTTGGTGAAGGCGACCAGCGCCGCTTTGGTCGCCTTGTAGGCGACATACGGATAATTCTCGAACGCCGCGACCGACGAAATCGTCAGAATAACGCCGGATTTCTGCGCCCGCATGATCGGCAGCACATGCTTGCAAGCCATGATGCAGCCACGCAAATTGATCGCCGAAATGAGGTCGAATGCATCTTCGGTAATGGTTTCAACGCCGGCATCACCACCGCCGAGGCTGACCCCGACGTTATAATGCAACACATCAATGCGTGCCCACCGATCCATCGCTGCGGCGATGCAAGCGGCCAGCGACGCCTCCTTCCGCACATCTGCCTCAAACGCCAGGCAATCGCCGCCATCGGCCCGCACAAGGGCTGCGGTTTCTTCGGCGGAGTCGAGCCGGCTATCGACCGCCATGACCCGCGCCCCTTCCTGGGCGAAGCGCAACGCGGTCGCCCGCCCGTTGCCGATCCCGCTTCCCGGGCTTTGACCGGCCCCGATGATGATGGCGGTCTTGCCTGCCAGGCGCATGTGATTTCCTCCCCATTTGGGGCGACGACAGCATTCGCGGCAACCCGCGTCAAATCGGCGGCGTTCTGGCGCCGTCGCCGATGGGTAGGGTCATCAAAACGCAATCGAGCCAGCGCCCATGTTTCCAGCCGACGGACGGCAACAGTCCCGCATGCACGAAGCCGCAACGCGCATGCAGATTGATGCTCGCGGCGTTGGCGCTATCGCCGATAACCGCGACGACCAGCCGAATGCCGCTCGTCTCAAGGCGCAAAAGCAGCGCCGGGAGCAGGGTCCGACCGATGCCGCCGCCGTGAAAACCTGCTGCAACATAAATCGAGTTCTCTACCGCATACCGATAGGCCGACCGCGACCGATACGCGCTCGCGTAGCTATAGCCCACCACCAAACCGCCACGTTCTGCGATCAGATACGGATAGCCCGCAGCCAGCACCGCATCGCGCCGGCGAGCAATCTCAGCTTCGTCGGGTGGGTCGACTTCAAAACTGGCATTTCCATGCAGCACCGCATGTCGATAAATCGCGGTGACGGCCGGAACGTCGGAAGCGATGCTGTCTCGCACGATGATGCTCATGGCATGCAGTGTGTCGCGAGATTGTGTGCAGGTGAATGGCTTTGGTTCCCCTTCTCATGTTGAAACTGCATGGCATGAGTGCATGTTAGGTTGGATATTTGAGTTTGGTTGTGTTGGTTGTGGGGTGTGCGGCGGCTGTTTCGTAAC